>NZ_JADJSO010000044.1:0-13347 GCF_016711665.1 Candidatus Villigracilis saccharophilus | reverse complement strand
CCGGTATCCTTCCACCCGGTTTCTGCCAGCAGCTTTGGCTGTGTACAGCGCGTGATCTGCGCATATTATTAGCTGATCCATGCTTTTACTTTTTTCATCTATCTCGGCAACGCCGATGCTGAGCGTGGCTGTGACCGGGACTGTCTCTTCCCCGAACGGATAGTCAGCCACGCTCTTTCGGATTCTTTCAGCCACTTGGCAGGCTTCATCCAAACCAGTCTCTGGCATCAGCACGATAAACTCCTCGCCGCCGTAGCGCGCCGCAATATCTACAGTTCGGATCGAGTTCTTGATCCGCGCGGCGATTTCACGCAGCACCAGGTCACCCACGGAATGACCATAGGTGTCGTTGATGTTCTTGAAACGATCGATATCCACCATTAGGATCGAGAGGGTTCTTTTGAAGCGTTGAATGCGCTCAAACTCTTTCCTGGCCGCATCAAAGAAGGTGCGGCGGTTGTTCATTTCAGTTAATGGATCGGTCATCGCAAGATATTGTGTTTGTTCAAACAACTGTGCATTTTCGATGGCGATGGCCGCCTGGCTGGCGAAGGCCATGATCCGTTCGGAATGTAAAGGAGTGAAGTACCCGGGCGCTGCGCTGACCACATTGATAACGCCCGCCGTATACCCGCGGATTTGAATTGGAGCGCTGATAAAGGAGCGGATCCAGCCCATGCCCGCGATCGCGCGCCAGCGTTGGTCGGTCTGCGTATCGGGGATCAGGCATGGCAGGCCTGTCTTGATCATTTCGTTTAATATTGGAATGTTGATCAGGTTGGCTTGCGTATTTCCTAATGGAGGTTGATCTCCTGTTTTTGGAAGTGAACCGCTGCGTTGAAGGATCTTGCGAACCGAATGCCCCTCGATCAACAGGACCATTGCCGCATCATAACTGACCAATTTTTCAATGTTATTGAGCACATGATTCAAAACTTCATCCAACTTCAGGGTGCCGGTGATGGCTGCGGAAGTATCAAGCAAAGCCTCGGCCAACTGTCGTTGTTCATGCTCGACTTGTTCGAGGATCTTGCGCTGTGTGATATTTCGGCCAACCCCCACTAGGCCGGTAATCTTTCCCGACGAATCTTTTATGGGCGAAAGCGTTGTGTAAACATACTGCGGGTTCTCTTTTGTGCCGCCAGACCATTCATAGGAGACAATCTCTCCGGATAGGGCACGCTCATTCATTTCTTCATGAATTTTGGCGTAGTCATCCCCTAAAACTTCGCGCGAGGTCTTTCCCAAAAACATTTCCGGGGTCATACCCACTTTTTCGACCCACGAGCCAAAGACACCGCTATGGCGTTTTTCAAGATCGAGTGTAAAGACAATATCATCCATTGATTCAACCAGCGTACGGAACTTTTCTTCGCTGCGTCTGAGCGCTTCCTCAGCCCGCTTGTTCTCGGTGATATCGATGAACGAAGCCATCATACAGATCGGTTGTCCATTTTTTGTTCTGACAAGATGAGCTGATACTTGAACATCCAAATGGATCCCATGGCGGTCTTTTGCCGACATTTCGCCAACCCATCCTGCTTTACCGTTTAAGGCTTCCACCACCTGGCCGGCCTGGTCTTCAGATTTCCAAAAGGCGGTTACCGGTTGCCCCAGCACTTCGGAAATATGGTCGTAGCCCCACAAGTTTAGAAAAGCCTGGTTTACGTAGGTCAGGCGTCCGGAGAGGTCTGACATGGCGATTGCGTTGATCGAGGAGGCAATTGCAGTTTCTTTGACGATCAACTCTTCCTCTGCCTGCTTGCGTTCGCTGATGTCGTGATAAATGGATTGGTATGTTCCATTGGGCATCATTTTTGTATGCATTTCGACTGGCGTAAATCTGCCATCCGGGCGTAGAAGATTACGCTCACTGATGACAGTTTCCCCTTTTTGCAGCAGATCGAACCTGAAGGGTTTGTTATTAATCTCCTGCGGGTCGAATAGTGCACTGATATGTAATCCGATCAGGCTTGCCAGGCTCCTGCCGGCTAAATTCAACATGTAGGAATTTGCTCCAATAATGATGCCTTCATGTGAACCGAGCAGGACTCCATCGGCAGCAAGTTCAATTAATTCGCGGTAACGGGTCTCACTTTCCTTTAACTCTGTTTCCACCCGCTTATTTTCAGTGATGTCACGAATGATCACTCCGCCGAATAGTTCATTTTTAACTCGAAATGCAAACCCATTGCTTTGAATTATGCGGCGTACCCCCTGTGCATTTTCGATCTCTCTGACCGCCATTTGGTCTGTGTTGACATAGCCGCTTTGCACTGCCTGCTGCCACTGATTTTTGTTTTCTGCCTCTACATCCTCTGACTTTATCTTTTTGGGCATTAAGCGGAATGTAACCTCTGCGGCTGACTGCCCGAGCACTTCCGAACGCTTCAGCCCTGTGATTGCTTCCATGGATGGGTTCCACTCGATAATATTTCCCTGGCTGTCATTCAGAACAATTGCATCCGATGCGTGCTCGATCACATTGCGGAATTTATTTTCACTTTCGCGTAATTTATACTCGATGCTGTGCTTGTAGAGCGCCATTTCAATGGCGATGGTCAGGTCATTTTCTTCAAATGGTTTGAGGATGTATCCAAACGGTTCGGCCTCGCGCGCGCGTTCAAGGGTGGATTGGTTGGCGAAGGCGGTTAGAAATATGACGGGTAGATCGAACTGCGCCCGTATTTGGGTCGCCGCTTCGATGCCGTCTATTTCGCCCTTCAGTCCGATATCCATCAGCACCAGGTCGGGGCGCAGTTCGGCGGCTTTCATAATAGCTTCCGCACCGTTGTCCGCCTGCCCCACGATTGTATAGCCATGTGATTCAAGCGTGACTTGGATATCCATTACCACGATCTGCTCATCTTCAACGATTAATATGCGCGCATTTGTCATTTTCCCTCCACTTGTTCATGCCTTGAACGAAATTTGAAAAGACGTGCCCATGGATTTTTCAACCTGCAAATTGCCGTCTACCTGCTTTACGAGACTGTTGATTAACTGTAATCCGAGTGATTTGTTCTTTAGGATGTCCAATCCTGGGGGTAGCCCCACGCCATCATCTGCGACCTTCAGGCTGAGAGTCTGATCAGGACTAGCGCGCAGCTCGACCAGAATGGACCCGTTTCGCCCATTGGGGAAGGCATATTTCAAGGCGTTGGTCATCAGCTCGTTCAGGATCAGGCCGCAGGGTACGGCATAATCCAGGTCCAGAGAAACTTCATCCACCTGAACATTCAACTTGATATCTCCCAGGGAGCGCTGGTACGAGCGGAACAGATCTCTTGACAGGCTTTGAACGTATTCGCCAAAGTTGATCTTTGCCAGGCTCTTGGATTGATACAGCTTCTCGTGGATCAAAGCCATGGAGCGTACGCGAGCCTGGCTGTCACGCAGGACACGTAATGTGCCGGTATCTTGGATCTGATCAGACTGCAGGTTGAGCAGGCTGGAGATGATCTGCAGGTTATTCTTGACGCGGTGATGGATTTCCTTGAGAAGCACTTCTTTTTCCCATCCGCGGCGGGCTTCGGCTTCGTATAATTGAGAATTTCCAATTGCAGTTGCGACTTGATTGGCAAGAACGCTCAAGGCGGGCAAATCACTTTGTTTTAATTCTGAACCCCAAACACACAGCATGCCAATTACTTCATGTTCAGTGGCAATCGGCAGGTAGCAAACAGGATCATTCACGTTTATACCCGCCATTTTCAGTGCGGTTTTTTGCACTGTTTCCGTGAGTATTGGGAAAATATTGAGTGTAGATTTTACCGAATTCCAATAATAGAGTCTTTCATCAACGACTTTGGAGGACGGCCAGAGGAGACGAGGAATGGTTAGGTCACTGAGGTGATAACCGGTCATTTTTTCGGCCCAGCTGACTGTATCCGGGCTTGCCGATATATACCTTATTTGCAGGTTTTGTTTGGCATCATCGAGAGTTCCGACCATGCTCTCAAGCCCCATTTTTTTGAGTTCGTTTCCAATGGTTTCGAAAATCATAACAGAATCGGAAGTGGTTTCCAACTGCGCTGCGACTTTGGACAACGCCAGGAGCATTATATTTGTATGGGCCAATTCATTTGCCCGTTTGGTTTCGTTTTCATGGGCTATGGCATTTTGCAGAATGCCGGCCACTTGGCTGGCAAAGACACCAAGAATTATGTCATCGGACGAGTAAAGATGCACGCCCCAAATGATCAAAGTCCCGAGTACTTGTTCCCGGCTAATGAGTGGGAGCATACAAAGTTGCATTTCAGGTTTGAACCCCAGTAATTGGAGTGCCATTTTGGCAACCTTTTCGGGAATCTGGGGGAACATCCCGAGTAAGGAGTACCAGACTGGAATCCGCTCTTTAAGGGCTCTGTCGTCGGGCCAATAACGCTTTGGAATGATATAGTTTTTCGCCGACACTCCCGCTAATTTCTCAACCGTCCGGATGATTGCAGGATTAAACGACAGATACTTTATAGTGGCTGCTTCTCCCTCTGGATCAATTGTCACAACCCCGCAATCCAAACCGAGTTCTTTCAATTCAGCACCGAGGGTATCCAGGATTAGTTCTGAATTCGAACTGCTTTCCAACAAGGTTGCCACTTTTGAAAGGGCCAGGTTCATGGCGTTCGACCGTGCCAGTTCATTAGCCCGTTTGACTTCATAGTCATAAGCTATGGCTGCTTGCAGGTTGTCCTGGTGTTTTTCCAGATCGGCGGCCATTGAATTAAAAGCTGATGCCACCTGACCGATTTCATTCTTGCTGATCATGTTAATGCGAAAATTCAAATCGCCCTGCCCAATTCGATCAGCTCCAATAATTAATTGTTCCATCGGCTTGGCAATCAAGGGTTGTATAAAGCGTGCCACAATCAAACTTACTGCGAACAGGAGGAGGAATGCTTCAGTACCCAGCACAAAAACTGCTGTTCGACTGTATGCAAAAGCTTCGGACTGGGGTAATTCCGTGAGCACGATCCAATCTGTCTCGGGGATGCGGGTAGTGGCGCCTACAACTTTTTCATTATGAAAATCTTTGTATGCGCCAGACCATATATTATTAGGAGCGTTCAGGATCGCTGAAAATTCAGGCCGACCATACAATGTTTGCCTTGTTAGAACAAATTCCGGGTTGGTATGAGCGATGATGTTCCCTGATTGGGTAATTACGATCACCTCGCCTGATTCGCCAAACTGGATGTTGTTAACCACTGTCCAGAGGATGTCCATTTGGATGCGGGCCGCGACCACAGTCTTGTTTGCACCAGGAATAGCCATAATGAGATACGGCATATCATTCGCGGACAATTGCACATCGCCAATATAGGTTCGCCCCTGTTTGGCTTGCAAATACCATTGCGATTGGGGAATGGTAATAAGGTTTGCCAGAACGCGTTTATTCCGCGCGGCGCTTGCGATCACGTTACCTGCCGCGTCCATATGGATGATTTCCAATATAGCTTTGTTTTCCTGAAGTAAGGCTATTAGTCCGTCTGATTCCAATCCAGCTCGGTCCGGTGGAACAATACTGATCACAACCAGGGCATCCTGCACTCGCTGAATAAATCCAGCCACAGTCGCGGCGGCATTTTGGGCGGCTTCACTCTGTCTTCCGCGCCACGCTGCGCTTTCCACCCGGTTCACAAAATAGAAGACACTGAGTGAAAATATGATTAGTGTGATAAGCAATGCCCCGCTGACGAGGGACATGACTTGTCCACTTAGGCGGTATCGTGAAAATGGGGAAAAGTTTTTCAGCATAATTGGCTTTATGGAGCGGTTGAAAATTGCTCCCAAATTTCATCGTATAGACGCTGGCCTTCTGGAGACAGCGGCAGGATCAACTCAGCGTTAACAAGGTCTTCATTTGGGGGGTAGATCAGCGGGTTGTTCAGGATCTCCGGGTCAATGAATTCATAGGCTGCCTCATTTGGAGTGGGGAATATGTTTTCGTTGACCACTGTCGCGTTGATCTCCGCGCGCATCAGAAAATTCAGGAATAATTCAGCGGTGAACCTGTTTGGGCTGTTTGCCGGGATGACGAGTGTGTCATTCCAAAGCAATGCCCCATCCTGGGGTAATATGTAATTCACTGCAAGATTATTTTCAGCGGCTTCATAAGCATTACCGGCATATCCCATTGAGATCACAACCTGGCCATTAGCCAGCATTCCATCTGGGGTGGGGAAATTTGCATCTTCCAAAGCAATGATATTTGGTTTGAGTTCAAGTAAACGGGTTAATGTCTCTTCCAATTCCGCTGGATCTTCTGAGTTGGCCGAGTAGCCCAGGGATTTTAGTGTCAGACTGATCACCTCGCGAGGTTCATCCATCCAAAGACCGACTTTTCCTGCGTATCGTGGATCCCACAAGTCAGCCCAAAGAGTCACTGGCTCTACAACAAGATCACTTCGAACGACAAGACCGGTCGTTCCCCAGGAATTGGGTATGCTGTAGCGGTTGCCCGGATCGTACGCCAGGTCGCGGAAATTGGCTGATAGATTTTTCGAATTAGAAAGGTTCCTTTGATCCAGTTCCGCGAGGAGATTTTCCTTTATTAACTGTGGAATAAAACGGCTCTCTATAAGAACCACATCGTAGATTTGCCCGGCCTTGATATTTGCAATGGCTTCTTCCTGGGATTCGTATCCAATATATTTGACCTTGACCCCATATTCTTCAGTGAACATGTCCGGCACGGATTGGCGTACATCCTCTGCCCAACTATAAAAGATGATCTCCTGTGCCAAAGGATGCGCGGTAGGCGTGAGCGCTGGGGGAGGTGTTGGACTGATGCAGGCAGTAACAAAGGTCATCGTCAGCAAGCTGAGAAAAATTCGAGACAGTATCAGCTGGCAGTGTAGAAAGAGGCGCATATTGTATTTTTTTCCAAAGGTCATGGGTTGACTTCCATAAAAGATGACCAGATTTCGTCATAAGCCGGTTTGCGGCTTTTGTGAGTAGGCAGGGTAATTTCAGCATTTTGCATTTGAGCATTGTCTGGGAAGATGACCGGGTTGTGCAGGATTTCGGGAATAATAAACTCGTCCATGCCGTCAACCGCCATTGGGTAGTAACTCTCATTAACGATCTGGGCTGCAATTTCAGGTTGTAAAATAAAATTGAGGAATAACTCTGCGCCGCGTGGGTTGGCTGCATTGGCGGGGATGCAGAAATAATCGGTCCACAAGATGGTACCTTCCTGCGGGATGATATATTCGATCGGCAGGGTTGATTCCTGTGCCAGCATGGCGTCATAAGCCCAGCCAAAGGCGATTTCCAATTCTCCCGTTTCTAATAGGGGAACTACTGAAGCATTTGTATTTGAGATGATCACTGAATTGGGCTTAAGCTGTAACAGAGATTGGCGCACTTCCTCCATTTGGGCAGGGTCATCTGAGTTTGCTGAATGGCCCAACATCTTTAGGGTGATGGGAATCAAGGAATCCGGGATCGGCCAAATGCCCACCTTGCCCGCCAATGTGGGATCCCATAGATCGCTCCAGCGGGTAATGGGGCGATCAATCAGGTCTGCGCGAAATAGAATACCAGTTGTGCCCCAATGGAACGGGATCGTATATTTATTTCCCGGGTCAAATGCCAGATCACGGAAATTCGCCGAAACATACTTGAAATTTTGTACTTGTCTGTAGTCGATGGCTTTAAGCTGGTTCTGTTCGGCTAATTCCGGGATAAATTCAGGTTTTAATACAACCAGGTCGTAAACATTTCCCGCCCGTATATTGTCAAACGCTTCTTCCTGAGATTCGTAGGTTACATATTTAACCGTTATGCCTTGCTCTTTTGCAAAAGCATCCAGCACAGACTGCGGCATATATTCCACCCAGTTGTACAGGATTAATTCCTTCGGAATGGGTGGTTCTTTGGGGGCGCAGCCTGGCAAAATCAAACTGAGAAATACCAAAACAAGCAGGCAGTTGCGTAGCTGCAAATTAAGTTGACAGGGTTTGGACATTGTGAATTTTCTCCCAAAAACTTATTTGCCATTATATACCCAACTTTGGCTCGTGGAGAATTCGTTTGCAGATTTGTAACTAAAGGGTTATTAAAATTTTTGTCTTGTTTACGAGCAAAATGGGATTCCGATAAACGCAGAAAACGCTGATTCGCGAAAATCAGCATTTTCTGCTTCCAGACCCGTCTAACGAGCGGGTGCCAGGGAAATTAAAATGGGTAAATTATGGGTCTGTTGTCCGCTTGTCTAATCAGCTTTCGTCAACAAAAAAACGCAGACGGCTTAATGTGCTCCACTCGCTGGTTTCATCTTCATATTCCACCTCAACACGGTCGCCATCCACATCGAGAACGGTCACATCATAATATAAATTATCCTGCGTTGACTTGCATTCAACTTCATCGTCAACCTCGACAATAAATTCCTCAAGGTAGTCGGCGTTGGTCCATTCTTCTTCACCCGTGTCAAAGCGGATAAATATATCTTCGCCATCGAGTGCGACGATCGTGGCTGGGTAAAAATATTCATCCTCATCCCAAAATGCGAACGCGCGGTTTCCTTCGGTCCAATAGTCCATTGTTGTTATCCTTTTTCATTATTTGATTTTTTTGCCACTCACTACCTAAAAGAGGAATTCAAGCCAGATTTACCGCTCTAATTCCTGCTCCTTCTCAAAACACAACATAAAAAGAAGTCGGATGAATTCTATCACCCGACTTCCCGATCCTTAATTACCGATTACCAATCTACTTCTTCTTTCCAAACTTCTTCATCAAAACATCTGTCAATGTCGGCTGACCGATCTCCTGCAGCTCATATCTCACGCGCTGACTTGGCTTCGAGATCTTCATCACACGGGAAAGATCGATTGGCGTACCAATGATGACCAGGTCCACATCCGACTTGTTGATCGTTTCTTCGAGGTCTTTGGTCTGCGCCTCGCCGTATCCCATCGCAGGGAGGATGGGTCCCGTCTTCGGATACTTGACGTATGTCGCTGCGATCGATCGCACCGCAAATGGACGCGGGTCAACGATTTCCTTCGCGCCGAATCTGCGGGCGGCGATATATCCAGCGCCGTAGGCCATCTCACCGTGAGTGAGGGTCGGGCCGTCTTCCACAACCAATACGCGTTTGCCCTGGATCGCATCGGGATCATCCACGAAGAGGGGAGAGGCCGCTTCGATCTGTGTCGCGGTCGGATTCAACTTGCGGAGGCTCTCGCGCAGTTTGATGACGTTCTCCGCATCGGCGGTGTCTACTTTGTTGATGACGAATACATCCGCCATGCGCACGTTCGTCTCACCGGGGTAGTAAGTTGACTCATGCCCGGGGCGGTGCGGGTCGGCTACAACAATTTGCAGGTCAGGCACATAGAATGGGAAGTCATTATTGCCGCCATCCCACAAAATAATATCGGCTTCGGCTTCGGCCTTGCGGATGATCTTCTCGTAATCGACACCCGCGTAAATGATCACACCATTATCGATGTGCGGTTCGTATTCCTCGCGCTCTTCGATGGTACATTGATATTCATCGAGATCGTCATAATTTGCGTAGCGCTGAACTTCCTGTGCGACGAGATTTCCATAAGGCATTGGGTGGCGGATCGCAGCGACTTTGTATCCCATCTCTTGCAGGATCAAAGACACGCGCCTTGTGGTCTGACTTTTGCCTGATCCCGTCCGAACGGCGCTGATCGACACAACTGGCTTGGTCGACTTGATCTGCGTATTCTTAGTGCCCATGATGCGGAAGTCTGCGCCTGCGGCATTGACCATGCTGGCCTTGTGCATCACATATTCATGTGGCACATCGCTGTATGAAAATACCACCTGCTGCACACCGTATTTCTTGATCAGGTCAAGCAGTTCCTCTTCGGCGCGGATCGGGATACCCGCAGGATATAGTTCTCCCGCGAGTTCGGTTGGGTATACGCGGCCTTCGATATCTGGAATTTGGGTCGCGGTGAATGCGACCACTTCATAATCCTTGTTCCCGCGGAAGAAGGTATTAAAGTTGTGGAAGTCGCGTCCGGCGGCTCCCATGATGAGGGTTTTGATAGGCATAATGATCTCCTATAAACAAGACGCACTGAGGACAGTGTCCGAAACGACCCGGCTTGGGTTTTGAGTCTTTTCGTTTTTACCCAGCACGACGTAATACACAATAATTATAAAGAAAACAGGCTAAACGTTAGAGAACGTTTAGCCTGTTTTTTACATGACCTCTGGCGCTTGAATATCCAGTAAGCGCAGCGCATTTTCTATTGTTTGCCTGGCCGCCATCACCAACTGCAAACGCGCATTTCTTATTTTCTCATCTTCGGTCTGCAATACATTCACCGCATGATAGAACGAGTGGAATGCATTCGCTAGGTCGTACGCATAGGCCGCCATCACCAGCGGACGATACTCATTCGCCGCCTGCTCCACCGTCTGCGGGAAGCGCGAGATGAGTTCGATCAATTCGACCTCATGCTTTGTTAATTCATAGTCGAAGGTTGAAGGCCCAAGGTCTGACTTTTGACCTTCGACTTTCGACTTCTTAAGAATTGAATTCGCCCTTACATACGCATTCTGAATATACGGACCAGTTCGTCCATCGAAAGATAATGCTTCGTTGATATCAAAGACAATATCCTTGTTGTTATCCACCGAAAGCATGGAATATACCAACGCGCCCATGCCGATCTGGTAAGCGATCTTTCCGCGCTCTTCAATTGGAATATCTGCACTCTTTTCAGTTTCAACCAAAAGCACGCGCTTCACAGCTTCATCGGCTACATCCTTGAACAGCACGACCCGTCCCCGACGCGCGGACATGGCTCCTTCGGGGAGGCTCACGAAGCCATAGCCGAGGTGATAACACTTCTCCGATTGTGGGAAGCCCCATAACTTGAGAATGGCAAATGCCTGTTGTAAATGCAGTGCCTGACGTGAATCAACCACATAGATCGAGCGATCCACATGATGCTGTTCAAACTTGACTTTCGCCAAAGCCAAATCTTTTGTCAAATACAAGGTTGTACCGTCTTTTCGCAAAAGGACATTTGTGCGATACTTTTCCTTTGTCAGCCCGAGCTTCTCGTCGATCTTTACGATCACCGCGCCGCCTTGCGGACGTTCATCGGTGGCAATGTCTCTTGCGATCAATACATCCACAATGACTTTGGACGGTTCGTCTACATCGCTTTCGTAGAACCACACATCCATTTTCACATCGAGCATTTTAATACTTCGCAGTTCTTCCAAACTCCACTCGCGGGTTTCGCGCCATAACTTCGCACGTACTCATCACCCGCATCCCACTTGCGATACATCTCGCGCCGTTCGGCGTCGTACGCCTCGCGTTGGGCAGTTTGCTCGGGCGTTTCGTTTTCCTTCTTTTCGAGCATGGCAGTGGCTTCCACATAAAGCTTTGCCAGCCATTGACCGCGCTCATGCACCCCTTCAGGTTCTTGTCCCTTGTAGAGTTTGTCATAGATCCACATCACGGTGATGACGCCGAGTCCCAGGTCACCGGGGTACGAGGCGCGGATCGTTTCAAAGCCTGCGAATTCCACCAGCCGCGCAAGCACTTCACCCAAGATCGTATTGCGCGCATGTCCAATATGGAAGGAGTGATGCGTGTTCGGTTGGGCATACTCAACCATGACTCGCTCATTTTTTTTTACACCCCGCCCAGTTCAGACCAGAAGCGAGCACTTCATCCACAACTCGACCCCGCATACGCAGCGTTGAAAAATATAAATTGAGATATCCCTGACCGCGTCGATACGGCTGATGCCGTCCACGCTGCCGATCTGCGCCTTGACCTGCTCGGCCATCTCTTGCGCTCTCTGCGGGACGGGTTTTCCCGCCTTGCGCGCGCGCTTCATTGGCGGCAGTCTGGAAGAATGACGTTGCAAAACCCCATTCACCGGAAAAGGGGATGGGCTGCCATTTAAGCTCCGCCAGCGGAATATCGTTCGCGGCACAGAACTCTTTTATTTTTGCTTCGATGATTTGCTGTTCTTGTGTAAACATAATTTGGATTATAGCCTAGGGTAATAAAATGGGACCCGCCGATTAATGGCGCTCCCATTTAATGACTTGCATATTAACTGCGGTCTTATTTCTTTGCAGTTTTCTTCTTTTTGGGAGCGGCTTCCTCAACAACAGGAGGCGCGGCAATGAAAGCGGCGAGGCGCTTCATAAGACGACCCTTGCGGCGGGATGCGTTGTTGGGGTGGATGACGCCTTTCTGAGCTGCTCTATCCAGAGTGCTGATTGCCTTCAGAACTGATTCTTTTGTGTCAGGTTCGTTCTTTGCAAAAGCCTCACGCGCGGCTGTAATGGCGGTGCGGGCGGCTCCACGATAATTGCGATTCTTAACACGGCGCTTTTCGTTCTGACGATTGCGTTTGATTTGTGACTTAATGTTGCTGGCAAGGTCTTCCTCCAAAAAATAACTACTTTTCTTTATTGACAGCGCTGTATTTTACATGAGGGTGGGTATTTGTCCAGTAATTTTGTGCAATTCTAAAAAGCTTGTCCCGCGTTTTTCAATGCGGGACAAGCCGGGTTTAGTTGATGGGAGTAAAGGTTACAGTCGGGCTGGGCGTACCAGCCCCGGGCGTCACTGGAGTGCTGGTGGGTGGGCGGGTCGGCGTTGCCGTGATCATATTTACAGGAATTACCAGTAACTGGCCTACCACAAAAGAGCATTGGGGTCAGTTTTGTTTTCCTCGATGATCGCTTCCTCAGTGCTATTGAATTTTGCAGCGATTACCCCAAGCGAGTCTCCCGCTTGAACTATATAATCAAGTTTTGTCCCTCTGGGGAGATTATCCGGGATCGGGGTGGATGTGGGCAGTGGAGCTCCGGGCGCAGGCAACAGAATCACTTGACCAGGCAGAATATTCAGAGTTGCTGGATCTACACCGATCGGGAAACCTTGCGGGCTTGTTCCGCCAAATGGATTGAGCAGCAAGATCCACGCGACTCCATCATTGCCGAGGTTGAATTTATCAACAATAAGTCCCAGATAGTCGCCTTCTTGAACAGTATAATTAAAAGAGGCGTTGAAAACGTCGGAGTGGGCGTGATGGTAGATGTTTCTGTGGCAGTCGGGGTATTTGTCGGTGTGGTTGTATTGGTTGGCGTGAATGTTAGGGTCGGGGTGGCGGTCTCGGTGGCAAAGAACGTGCTGATTGGCTTGCTTGGCCCGGCCAGCCAGAGGACCAACAGGATCATTCCTCCTAAAACAAGCAGCCCGGCAACAATAAATATAATGCTGGGTCTGTTGCGCTGTAACTTGCGCTTTCGGAGGGAATTGATACTGCTTGATGGTGAAGACGAAATCGGAGGTCTGTTATTCATGAAATCGGTTCC
>NZ_JADJSO010000043.1:0-68590 GCF_016711665.1 Candidatus Villigracilis saccharophilus | reverse complement strand
TAAGTAACTGTAAGGTAGAGCTGGTCTTGGATAACAGGAAGGAAAAAATGCTTAAGAAAAAGAACCTTGAAGATAATGGAATTAATTTTGTCAATCTATTTGGTTGATGGATGAGCATGTGTTTCGTGAGCTCTGTATCCATTGATTTTCTGGCAATAGGGCTTCCCCGTTGAAATTTCATGATCAATAAAAGCGCCTGCGCGAACGATGGCGCAGGCGGTTTTACATATTTGATTAGCGTATCTTCTCGTTATATATTGGGTACACATCCAGCATCACATATACCCGAAGCTTTTCAGGCAATACCAGATCAGCGGGCAGGATCAGCGTCACGGAGCGCACGTTCCCGGATTCATCTTCTGCTGTTGATAGATTGGCCTTGTAGTCCATGTAGACCGCTTCGTTCGTCGCAGGATCCACCAGCACCAGACCGGCGCGATGTTCAGCTGCCAGATATGAAACACCCGGGTCGAGGGTAAAGCTGGCGGTGATCGAACCCGCAGACTCCTGCTTGGCTGAGAGAAGGCAATATCGGAAACCTGGATGCCGGCCGGCGCTGAATTGGCCGCGCCATCATACATGCGGGTGACGTAGGTGCCAGCCACCAGCATATCCTTGTACCAGTTGTTGGCCAGGCCGGCGATCACCAGGTATGGGCCGAAGGTCGGAATGGAGAGCGTATCTGTCGAGGCAAAAGCCGCAGGACGTGTGGTGGTTCCATCCGCGTTGAAGGTGCCGCGCAGTTCAAATAGATTGAAGGGAATGTTGATGCCTGTGATCGGCATCGGGAATTTCTGATCGATCGCGATGAAATCCGCGCCTTGATATCGTCCGTTAAGCGGCAGCGTGAAATCACTCTGCGGGTCGGGGACCAGGCTGCCATCCTCGGTGCGTTTCGCACCGATCGCCCAGAGGACGAATTTTCCCTGATCCTTGGCGTCTGACGGAGTGATCAGCACCGGCGCAACGATCCATTCTATGTAATCAAAACCGATCTGGTTCAGGCTGGGCAGCATGGGCGGGATGGGCGCGGCCAGGCGCGTCCACTCAAAGCGCTGGACCTTGGCCGCGTCCAGCTGAGGGGCAGGGCTTGCGAAGAATCCTCAACCTCGAAATTGAACTCACCGCCAAACCTGCCGGACTTGGATCCACCGATCGTCATATTGCCTAGCCGCATGCCGCCGGTGTAATAGCTGCCATCCACTTTGAGGCGGTATGTTTGCCCTGGAGAAAGAAATTCCTGCGGGCGGATATAAATATATTTTCCATCCGCTGAATGCTGGACATCCAATGAGACAGCCGGGTCAAGGCTGACAGTCAGGGCATCCTTTGGACAGCCGAAAGGTGCATCGCAGATGCGTGCGCCGATGGTGTTTGCCGTTTTCGCGGACCACCAGACGCAGGGTCAACATGGAGGAGGAGGGTAGTGCGGCTGGTAACTCGGCGCTGGTGTTGCCGCCCGGAGATACATAATACAGGCCGCTAAAAGTTTGCGGCAGGTTGGATGTGTCGGTACAGCGCGCATCCTTTGCATTCAGACAGTAATCGTAGGGCAGATACCAGAACTGGCCGTGCTCACCGCCCACATAAATGCCGGTCTTCCCGAGGGCCACCGAACCGTTCAGGTCATTGCGGTCAGCGAGTTCAGCTTCCTTCGATGTCGTGTCAAACGCCCAGCGCAAAGAACCGTCGGAAACATTCAATGCGTACAACTTCCCATTGCCATCCCCGAAGTAGACGATCTTGCTTCTGCCGTCCGCAGAGAGTCCGAGCGCGGGAGAAGAACGGATCGGGTCGCCTGTATCGTATTTCCAGAGCAGGCTGCCATTCGGATCAACCGAATAGAAGGAGCCGTCGGCGGAACCGAACAGGATCGCGCGTGTGTTTCCATCGGAGTCTGAGTCGAGCGCGGCTGAGGTGTAGATGTGATCGGAAGTGGGGAATTTCCATTTAACAGATCCTGTTTGTGGTTCGATGGCATACAGGTTCGAATCAAAACTGCCGATGTAGACCGTGCCGTCCGATCCGATCGCGGCTGAGGCGGCGATAAATCCGAGGGTCATATCCTTCCACAATTCCGTGCCATCGGGTGCAACGGCGCGCACGTAGGTATCGTTCGATCCCCAGAAGATCGTACCGTCATCAGCGAAGGCGGCCTGTGACCAGTTGTTGGAGGTGGTGGGGTAGGTCCATTTCAGCGTGCCATCCGGATTGATGGCGTAGTATAAAAAGTTGGTGTTGCCGGCATAGAAGGTGCCATCGTATCCGACCGCCACATTTCCCTCGAACCAGCGGTTGTAACTGATCTCCGGGCGCAGTTCCGCTTCGTAGATCCAGAGGGGTCTCTCGGTCATTTCCATTTGCCCGGTGCGGAAGTGGTACATGCGCCCATCACCGGAGATAAAAGTGATCGCGCCGGGCGTCAGCGCACCGGCAGAGTCGATGATCTCGCCGGTTTCATATTTCCAGTTGAGCGAACCATCAGGATTGAGCGCGTAAAAATAATGATCGGCGGAGCCAACATAGATCATTCCATCTGCATCAATAACGGGAGTGGTGAAAAGCCCTTTGCCGGTTTGAAAGAACCAGGGCTGGTCGCCTTGATACACTGCCGGGATTGGGCTTGACGCGCTGTTGCGCCGATCACGGCGGAAGGTCGGCCAGGGGGAGTCCGCCTGGACGGGCACATCATATCCATATGGCAGGGATGGCTCGGCGGGCTTCATGGTGACATGCTCAACAGGCTTCCTGCTTTTTGTGTTGATCCAGATGCCGGCGAGTATCGCAACGAAGAGCAAAATGACAACAACAGTGCGGTTTTTTTTCATGTTCCACTCCGGATGAAAGATAGGGGAAGTATAGCCGGGGAAGAAAAAAAACGGGACTGCCAGGGCGGTTCGCATACAAAACGGATTACCAGCGAGTGATACCCGTTTTCATGGACAAGGAATTTATCCTGCTTAGTTCGGATTTGCCTTGCGCAGCCTGTAAATGCAAGAGCGATCCACACAATGCAGACCGATGACACCTGAACGGGTTTATGCCTGGTGAAATGATAAGAGATCACTTTGTTCAATTGAGTTGCTTTCTTAATATTTTGAAATTGTAGTTCAAAGTGACGTATTATAAAAGTTCAACTTGCCGCCAAGTTCAGCCGGCGAGATGATGTCATCAACGGATTTCTAAAAGTATTCCAAAGTAAGGATCACAATGGAAGTTCGATCATTAGGGTATCGTACTGATTTAATTTTTCCAAAATTCGACGGCCAGATCCTGGACCGCGGAGATTATCTGGTTATTCTGACTCCAACAAACCCAACTTTTTATTGGGGAAATTTCCTGCTTTTCTCCAAACCGCCCGGCGCTGGTGATCTTGAAAACTGGAAGGCCATTTTTGCCAAAGAAATCGGACCACCAATAAAGGTCGAGCATCTGGCCTTTGGCTGGGATACCATGCATGGCGAGATGGGTGAGATCAAACCCTTCCTGGATGCGGGCTTCAACTTGGGTCAAACGGTGGTTTTATCCACCGAGCAGGTGAAAGTCCCGCCCAAATATAATCCGGAGATCGAGATCCATCCGTTGACCGAAGACTGGGAGTGGGAGCAGGCTACGCAGAACCAGCTTGCCTGCCGCCTGCCTGAACACAGTTTGATTGATTACGAAATCTTTAAGCGCGATCAGATGCAGCGCTATCGCCAAATGACCAAAGTCGGGCGGGGATTTTGGTTTGGAGCTTTTCTGGATAACCGGTTGGTGGCAGAGTTGGGGATCTTTTCTGATGGAAACATTGGCCGCTTTCAACAAGTGGGCACCCACCCCGATTATCGCCGTCGCGGTATTTGCGGCACACTGGTGTATCAGGTCAGTCATTACGCGTTTGAGAACATGAAGGTTGAAACCCTTGTGATGGTGGCGGATGAGAATTACCATGCCGCCAGGATATACGAGTCGATTGGTTTTCAACCTAGGGAACATCAGGTTGGAGTTGATTGGTGGAAGAAAAGCGGACTGTGAGTGCAGGAACCAGTTTTATATCAACGGCGTATCAGTGCCCATCGGGAAAATAAAGATGCCTTTGGCTTCCTCCGCTTTGGAAATTACAGCCGTTTTGTGAAGATCATCTGATCATCACCCATCGTATAGAAATCCTTGATGGACGCCTTGATCGTGTATCCCATGCTGAATAGGAGTTGTGAGTCGGGTGTGCCTGAGGTCTCAGAAATAAGTATGTGGCCGTTCAATTTGCATATTTCCTCCTCGCTGGCGGTCAGTGATCCGCGCCCGATCTGGTTGCGGCAAGCCTCTGGGTCAACGGCGATCCAATACAGGTCAAACACGCCATCGATAAGGTCACGCGGACCGTAACAGGCAAAACCCAAAACATGATCTTATCACCGATCCATGATACCCAGGGTCTCATATAGGCAGGCGCCCCCCTTCTCAGAGTCGCATGATGAGAGAATTTCCTCAATGGCAATCTTTGTATCAAATGAGCCATCCCTGAGGTAAAATCCCTGTGTAAAATCTCAAAAGCTTGGCGGTAGCGAGCCCACTCAAATGTTTCGACAACGTACAAAATGGAATGATGTCCCTTATGAAAGCATTAAAAAGGGAGTGGAACATTATTTGAGCTGGGTAATGTGAACACTATTCAAGAAATATTCCAGGCGTGAAGTAGCTATCGGCGATCACTTGCGGATTTTGCATGAAAGAAAAAACTATCATGGAAGGTAAAGAGAACATATGAGTAAAATTGTCTATATTGGTACCGATGGCGGTGCGACTACATCGAAAGTAGGAGGGGTGAGAGGCGATGGATCAACCATCTCTACAAAATTATTGCAAGCCTCCACAAATTCGGCTCACGGTCCCGAAGCCGTTGTGCGTAATTGGGTTATGGCCATCAACACTTACTTATCCCAAAATAACCTGACTTGGGACCAGGTCGGGGGGGTGGGATTGGCTGTTCCTGGGCCATTTCAGCGTTATGGCGTTTTTGATCGTTCGGCCAACTTGCCCGAAGATTTCGCCGGATTTGATGTGCATTCAGCTTACAGCAATGCCTTATCTGAACGCGCCGGACGTGCTATTCCATTAACAGTTGGTAACGACGGCAACATGGGCGGCGTTGCAGAAGCCCAGCATGTGCGCGGTGACAGCAGTGGTACAGTGCTTATGCTTGCTCCAGGCTCCGGGCTGGGATGTGCATACATTGATCAAAGCGGATTAGCCTTGGATGGCGACACCCTGGCAGGAATGGAAGCCGGACACATGCCCGCCCCTCTGCATTTGCTTGGCACAACGAAAGCCTACCCCTGTGGCTGCGGGCGCACTTGGGGATGTGTCGAAATTTACACATGCCTTGCTGGCTTGCCCTACCTGCTTGCTGAAAAACTGGATCAATATCCAGAACATTTTCTGGCGAAATCACCTCTCGGACCCAAGGAACGTGCCTTTGCTCTTCGCGGATTAGCCCAAAAAGGTGACGAACTCGCAATAGAATTGTTCGACTTCCAGTCCAAAGCATTGGGATTGCATGTCGCAAATCTAGCTATGGCGCTCGACCCAAAATTTGTGGTTATCGGCGGAGGGTTGATGGATCCAGAAGCAACCACGATTACTTTCCGTGAGCGTTATTTGAGCATCGTGCGATCAACTGCACGCGAATACCTGTGGCCCTACCAACGTGATTCTATTAGTATCGTCCCTGCGGCGCTTGGCGACCTTTCCCAAGCTATCGGCGCAGCGTTGGCAGCCATGTACAAGGACAAAGGATAGAACCGCCTACACCCCCCCGGGGCCCGCGCCCCCGGGGACCGCGGTGCGGTTTGATAAAGCGAAGCACGCTCACTTGTGACACACAGAGATTTGTTTTACTCTGTCACTCTAGGCGCATGCATCAAGTGTAAGCTCCCGCTGAAAACAAAATCCATGCCGGTTATGCGAATATTACCCGTGATAAAATCACATCACGGGTAATCGCTGTGCATGATAGATTCCCCGACTAATTCAAGGAGATGAAAATGAAGAGAAGTATATTTAAGATTGCATCCATCATTATTTTGACCGGATTGGTCTTGACTGCTTGTGGTGGAAACGCGGTCACGACTGATGTTCCTGCTGCAGAAGTACCCGCTGCGCAGGCAACCGAAGCCCCTGCGGTCGCAACGGAAGTGGCGGCCCCCTCGGGTGGCTTGCTTACCATTGGTATCGCGGTGGAGCCGGAAACCCTTGACCCAGGTGATGCTGTATATGTTCAGGAGCAATTCATCCTTATGAGCTTGTTCGATTCGCTGCTATCAATGGCCCCTGACGGCTCGCTTCATCCAGGACTCGCTACTGTATGGGAGCCGAATGAGGATTTTTCTGAATTCACCTTTACACTGCGAGCTGATGTGACCTTTCATGATGGTACCGCATTTACTGCGGAAGCGGTCAAGGCATCTTTTGATCACATTATGAGCGAAAGTGTGCTCGAGTCTGGCGGAAAATCCCTGTTGCAAGATCATCAATATGTTGAGACGGTTGTTGTTGATGATACCCATGCGACTGTTAAATTTGCCGCTTCCTACCCCTCCTTTTTACGTGATGCTGCGCGCCAGTGGTTGAGCATTTCCTCTCCCGCTGCGCTCGCAAAGTTTGGACAGGATTATGGCCGCAATCCTGTCGGTACTGGTCCGTTCAAGTTTGTTCAGTGGGATGCGCAGTCACAGATCGTGCTTGAACGTAACCCCGACTATAACTGGGGGCCCGAGTTTGCTGCCCATGAGGGACCGGCCAATCTTGACCAGGTGGTTTTTCGCATTTTGCCCGAAGCGGCTACTCGCTTCACTGCGTTTGAGACTGGAGAAATCCTTATTGCCAGTGAGCCGCCTGCGCTGGATGCGATCTCGATCGCTGAATCCGGTGCTGCCCAACTCCAAACATTTGCCCAACCCGGCATCCCTGCCATTCTGATGATCAATGCCACGAAAGCACCGACCAATGACATCAACGTCCGCAAGGCGATGATTCTTGCGGTGAATCAGGATGAACTTGCTCAGACCGCTTTCCAAAGCCTTGGTTTGCCTGCCTACAGTGTGATCTCTCCGACTACATGGGGCTATGATAAGGAATCGGATAATCTGTATCGCTTTAACCTGGAAGAAGCTGGCCGCCTGCTCGATGAATCTGGCTGGATCGACTCTGATGGTGACGGCATCCGCGAAAAAGGCGGTGAGAAGCTCACCATTGACTGGCCTGATAATCCCGCCTGGTCTGAAGCTTTCAATGAACTTCTAGTGGGTTACCTGGCAAACGTTGGTTTTGATGTGCAGTACCGCTCCATGGATGATGGCGCTGCGTATGAAGAACTTCTGGCTGGAAACTACAGCCTCGTGTACATGTATTGGACCCGCCCCGATCCCTCCCCGCTGCGTTATCTGTTCCATTCTGAAAATGCAAATGGCGGAGGCGCATGGACCAATTTTGTGAGCGAGGAACTGGATGCGGCTCTCGCAGACGGCGATACTCAGACCGATGAAAATGTCCGCAAGCAGGATTACATGACAGCGCAGAAGATCATTATGGAAAATGCGCTCGTCCTGCCCATGTTTACTGTGAACACTTCCTATCTCACATCGCCTGTTGTTCAAGGCTTTGGTTTTGATTTGGAAGGCTATCCCTGGATCTACGACATCTCCATCTCGCAATAAGGTTGAATGTTTAGCTATCTGATCCGTCGTCTGTTTACATCCATCTTGGTACTCTTTGGAGTTTCAGTACTTGTATTTTCGGTCATCCATTTAGTACCTGGAGATGTCACGATGGCGATCCTGGGACGTCAGAAAGTATCTGTAGAAAAAGTAGCCGAGCTGCGTGAGCAGCTCGGCTTAAATGATCCTTTGTATGTGCAGTATGGGCGCTACCTTGGCAAAGCAGTACAGGGCGACCTGGGCGTCTCAATTCGAAACTATCAGCCTGTCTCCAAGTCTATCGGTGACCAACTGCCAAGCACGGTCGCGCTTGCTATATCAGCTCTCTCCGTGGCATTGGCGATTGGCGGCACACTCGGATTGCTGGCCGCGCTGCGTCATGGTTCCTGGTTTGACACGCTTATCATGAGTTTATCAGTCAGCGGACTTTCAATCCCTACTTTTTGGCTGGGACTGCTTCTCATTATTTTATTCTCTGTAAAGTTAAAACTATTTCCAAGTATTTCGAATGATTCAAGCGCCGCCGCTCTCTTCCTGCCTGCGCTGACATTGGGTCTGCCAGAGGCGGCTGTTGTCGCCCGTATGGTCCGCGCCAGTCTGCTCGATGTGCTCAATAAGGACTACATTATCACAGCCCGTGCCAAGGGATTGCCGGAACGATTGGTCATCTTCAAGCACGCTCTTCGCAATGCGTTGATTCCCGTTGTGACTTTTCTTGGTTTGCAGATGGCATATTTGCTTGGCGGTGCGACCATTGTAGAAACCATGTTCGCGCGCCAGGGTATTGGACGCCTGGCAGTGCAATCCATCTTTAGCCGTGACTATCCGATGGTGCAAGGCGTGGTTCTCGTTACTGCCGCGATCTACGTTCTCATCAATACCCTGACCGATATCACTTATGTTTTTTTGAATCCGAAGATCCGCCTCAAATGACAGCAGACATATTAAAGCAACGTTCCAATTCGCCCGGCGCCCGTCTGTTCAGGCAGATCCTTCGTAATCGCAGCGCACAGATCGGCGGAATTTTGCTGATCCTGCTCGTCTTTTCATCCTACGGCGCACCGCTCTTCACCGACAAAGATCCCAATAAAACACAGCCGGCGCTTGCATTGAAGCCGCCTAGTCTATCATACCCAATGGGTACCGATGGGATTGGACGCGATAACTTTGCCCGTTTTCTATATGGCGGACGACTCTCCCTGCGTATCGGCCTTGTTGGCATCACGATCGGCGCATTGCTGGGTATCACATTTGGATTGATCTCTGGTTATGCAGGCGGCTGGCTCGACTCGTTCATTTCATGGTTTACCGATGTGCTCATGTCGTTCCCGGATATTCTTTTGGCATTGGCCATAATCGCCATCCTGGGACCGGGGATCACAAATGCCATGTTAGCCATCGGCATCGCCTTTGTGCCGTCGTTTATGCGCCTGACTCGCAGCAGCGTTTTGTCTCTGCGTGAGATGACTTATGTGGAAGCAGCGCGTGCGTTGGGAAGTTCTGATGCACGGATTTTAGTCAAGCATATTCTGCCCAATTCAATTCGCACCTTACTGGTATTGATTACCCTTGGAATTGGTTCATCCATTTTGGCTGGCGCAGCCCTTAACTTCTTGGGCTTGGGGGCGGAACCTCCCACTGCGGAATGGGGTGCCATGCTCAACGCTGGAATGAAATATGTGCGCCAGGCTTGGTGGCTGACCGTTTTGCCCGGTGCTGGAATATTCCTGGCCGTACTTTCCATCAACCTGATCGGTGATGCCATCAGCGATGCGGTGGCTGGAACGACCATCCTTTCGGACAAAAAATAATTCTCATGAGGTTTGATGGATAAACAGGATTTACATGGTAAGACCGCTATCATCACAGGTGGCAGTTCTGAAATAGCAGGCGAAGTTGCGCTGGCGCTTGCACGTGAGGGCGTGCAGGTTTGCCTTTGCGGTAGGAATGCCGATCTGCTCGAAATGGCGGCTAATAAGATTAAATTATTGGGGGGAGTTTGTTTGACGATCGTATCCGATCTGGACAGCCTAGAGGCGGCAGAATCAGTTGTCGAACAAGCACGTTCGACTTTTGGAAGCCTCGATATCCTGATTACGCTCTCTCCATTTTGGGCTGGCGGACAAATCCATAACCATAGTGTCAAGACTTGGGATCTAGTTCTTGGTGCGAATTTACGAGAACCATTTTTAATAGCACGCGCCGTTCTCCCTTTATTTCGTGAGCAAAAACACGGGGAGATCATGGCGATTGGGTCTGATTCCTCCATGGGGATATATCAACAGGATGGCGCATACGGTGTTGCAATGCACGCGCTGACCACGCTGATGGAGTTGATCCGTGTGGAAAATGTTGAGTTAGGCATCCGCACGCATATCCTTGCCCCTGGAGTTGCATTGACTGAGGATACAGATTCTGAAGGACGGCCAGCTTTGACCGTTGAGCACATTGGCGAATGGGCGGTCTGGCTGCTGACCCGCCCCGGGCATTTGCGAGGGAATGGACCGATTCTTATCTAAATTCAACGCATCCTTACACGAAAACAGCAGTAAGGCCAATGATCTACTCTGTGAAAAACTCAAGCATCAATACAACATGTCGCCAGCCATATTTTGGTCATATTTTTTTTTTTCTAAAAATGTACATGTTATTCCACTAGCCGTACGTCGGGGAAATAAATGGTGGGGAAGGAGAAATTCATCTGGGCAAACTTCCATCCCTCCGCTTCGTGTATAACGACAGCTGTGAAGCGTAATGCCCAGACAAACTTTTCACCACGCTGCAATTCATAGATGGTATTCGTCCCACCGCGCAATATATAATGTAGTTTCTGTTCAGCGGGTAGCTTTGAGTTGTCCAGGAATTTTCTGACGAATTCAAGATATGAGTCGTAGTTTTCTGTCCCGATGATTTTTGTGACTGTGGCTGCTGCGGCAACCCAACCTACATTCCCATGGTAGTGAATGGACATCGACTCCAGATCAAGTCGCAAATCCCCCCAATCCAGCCAGTCTCCTTCCACCAGTTCGCGGGCGGAGCTGCGGTCAATAAACCATTCATCAATGCCCGGTTTAATCCCGTTTGTGCCAATGACTTCAGCGTCAAGGGTGAATAATTCCATGAAGGGATCAAGTTGGGTTAGATCACGATGAATATATCCGTCTTGAAATGATTGCAGGAGCGCGCGAATTTCGTCACGTGGATTCATTGTGTATTTATCTCCATAAAAAAAACCTTCCTTTGCTAGGCAAGCTTATTTTTTACACCCGTTTATTTGACAAATAGTGTTGCTGCAAGCTGCGATATTTCAATTCATTTTTCCGCAAGGCCTGTATGGCGGAAACAGCGGCCATTGCTGCTGAGAGTGTGGTTAATAAAGGTACATTCATTGCAAGCGCGGCAGAACGAATTTCCGCACCGTCACTGTGGGCATGCGGACCAAGCGGGGTATTTAATACTAATTGGATCTTTCCTGACCGGATCAGATCTGTGATCTGTGTTGATCCGTCCATTGCTTTTTCTACAATGTCAACCGGCAGATTCGCTTTCTGGCACATATCCGCAGTCCCAGGCGTGGCGTAGAGGCGAAATCCCATTCGGTATAGATCACGCGCGAACTTCAAGCCTGCGCTTTTATCATAATCATTAACTGTAATAAGCACCGCTCCGTTTTGAGGCAGTCCCAATCCTGCGGCGATTTGTGATTTTGCAAATGCGTGACCAAAGCGGGAGGCATGCCCCATCACCTCTCCTGTAGAATGCATCTCTGGCCCAAGCAATGAGCTTGAGCCGGACAATTTCTTGAATGGAAGGACTGCCTCTTTCACAAAGAATCCATCCACGCGCGGCTCTTCCAAAATTCCGAGGCTTTCCAAGCTGCTGCCTGCCATGATTTGCGCAGCGGCGTAGGCGAGATTTAATCCAGTGGCTTTGCTGGCGTAAGGGACAGTTCGCGAGGCGCGCGGGTTCACTTCGAGAACACAGACAACTTCATCTTTTAACGCAAACTGCACGTTCATCAATCCGCGTACACCTAGGGCGAGTCCAAGCTGCTCCGTATATTCGCGCATAATCCCAAGGTGATAAGCGCTGACTTTATACGGAGGCAGGACACAAGCCGCGTCTCCCGAATGGACGCCCGCTTCTTCGATATGCTGCATAATCGCCCCGACAACGACTCGCTCACCGTCTGCGAGTGCGTCTACGTCAATTTCGAAAGCATCTTCCATGAATTTGTCGATCAGAATCGGTTGACCAGGAGCCGCCTCGATCGCCTTTTGAATGAATCCTGCCAAATGGGGTTCGGACTCCACTAGAGCCATTGCCCGCCCACCTAAAACAAAAGATGGACGCACCAAGACGGGATACCCGATTCTTTCAGCAATGACACGCGCCTCTTCAATGGAGCGTGCAATTCCGTTTTCTGGCTGGGGAATGTCCAACTCTTTGAGCAGTTTTGCAAACTCTTCGCGGTCTTCGGAAAGTTGAATGGCATGGGGTGACGTGCCTAAAATTTTCACGCCTGCCGCTTCAAGCCCCGCCGCGAGGTTGAGCGGAGTCTGTCCGCCGAATTGGACGATGACTCCGACAGGTTGTTCAATGTCAATCACGTTGAGGACATGCTCAAGCGTGAGCGGTTCAAAATACAAGCGGTCTGCGGTGTCGTAATCCGTTGAGACGGTTTCAGGGTTGCAGTTGTACATGATGGTTTCGTATCCCATCTTGGACAAGGCAAACGCAGCCTGACAACAGCAATAATCGAATTCAATTCCCTGCCCGATGCGGTTTGGTCCGCCGCCGAGGATGAGGATTTTCTGCTTATCCGTCGGGCGGGATTCGTCTTCCATTTCGTAGGCGCTGTAGAGATAGGGTGTCTGTGATTCGAATTCTGCGGCGCAGGTGTCGACTCTTTGAAATGTTGGTAATATGCCGAGCGATTTACGTAATTCACGAAATGAAGAATGATGAATGAAGAATGATGAATGTAAGAGCCGTGAAATATGCGAGTCCGCAAATCCCATTTGCTTTGCTTCACGCAGAAGCATTTTCAATTCTGCTTTCTCCATTCCGTATTCCGCATTCTGCATTCTGCCTTCTAACTTCTGCATTTCCTTCATTTGAGCAAGGAACCACAAATCATATCCACTTGCTTTGGAAATTTCTTCGAGCGAGATTCCCTGTTGAATGGCACGATAGACACGGAAGAGTCTGTCGGCGGTGGGGTGTTGCAGGGTGGCGAATGTTTCAGGTTCAGCGACCAACTCTCGGTTAGGACCAGAGGCGTCGAGTGCGTCCACGCCGATTTCGAGGGATTGAATCGCTTTGTTCAGGGCTTCGGGGAAGGTGCGTCCCAATGCCATCGACTCGCCGACGGATTTCATTTGCGGGCCGAGAGTCGAATCCACGCCAGGGAATTTTTCAAATGCCCAGCGCGGAATTTTGACGACGACATAATCGAGCGAGGGTTCGAAGGCGGCTTTGGTTTGACCAGTGATGTCGTTGGTGATTTCGTCGAGGGTGTAGCCGACGGCGACGAGCGCGGCGAGTTTGGCGATGGGAAAGCCCGTGGCTTTGGACGCGAGCGCGGACGAACGGCTGACGCGCGGATTCATTTCGATGACGACGACGCGGCCCGTTTTCGGGTCGACGCCGAATTGCACATTCGAGCCGCCTGTTTCAACGCCGACGGCAGATAGCACGCGATGAGCGAGGTCGCGCAGAATTTGATACTCACGGTCGGTGAGCGTTTGCGCGGGCGCGACGGTGATGCTGTCGCCGGTGTGGACGCCCATCGGGTCGAGATTTTCGATGGAGCACACAACGACAAAGTTATCGGCTTTGTCGCGCATCACTTCAAGTTCGTATTCCTTCCAACCGAGAACGGACTCTTCAAGCCACGCCTGACCAATTGGCGATTCAGAAATTGCGCTGCGGACAGCTTCGGGAAGTTGAGAAGGTTCGTAAACCCACGATGCGCCCGTACCGCCCATCGCAAACGAAGCGCGGACTAAAACTGGATAGCCAGTCTGCTTGATGATTTCTTCGGCTTCTTCAAACGAATATGCTGCTCCGCCATGCGGAATGGGAATACCAACTTTCTGCATGGTCTCGCGGAAAAGCAGACGGTCTTCCGCGGCTTTGATGGCATTGAGATTCGCGCCGATGAGTTGTACGCCATATTTTTCAAGTATGCCATTTTCGCTGAGTGCCAGTGCGAGGTTCAGTCCCGTTTGCCCGCCGACAGTGGGAAGCATGGCGTCGGGCTTTTCCTGCTCAATGATGGCCTCAAGAGATTCGACAGTGAGCGGCTCAATGTAAGTTGCATCCGCGATTTCGGGGTCGGTCATGATGGTGGCGGGATTCGAGTTGACCAATACTACGCGATAGCCTTCGGCTTTCAATGCTTTGACTGCCTGTGTGCCAGAATAATCAAATTCTGCGGCTTGGCCGATGACAATGGCTCCAGAGCCAGGGACGAGGATGGTGTGGATGTCAGTTCGTTTCATAAAACGCCCCGTTGGTCGAGTAGCCCCGAGCCTTGAGGGGCGCCGGCAACCACATCTTCAAAAATTTTTCTTCCCCTAAAACCCCGGGGGGCCCCCGCGGGCCCCCCTCCCCGACGACCAGAATTTTATTCATTATTTACCCCCAATCATTTTGAAGAATTCACCAAAGATATCATGCGCATCATGCGGGCCTGGCGCAGACTCAGGATGGAAATTGCACGCTAAACACAGGTTTGTTTTTCATTCGTAAGCCTTCAAGCGAGTCATCGTTCAAGCTCTTGTAAGTGATTTCCACTTCGTCTTTGTTCAAGTCGCCTTCGGTGACGCAGTAGTTATGATTCTGTGCGGTGATGAGTACTTTGCCGTTCGGCAAATATTGAACGGGATGATTCCCGCCGTGATGTCCAAACTTGAGGCGGTGCGTGTCAGCGCCCAATGCGCGCCCTATGAGTTGATGGCCGAGACAAATACCGAAGATTGGCACGCCGCTTTTGATGAGTCCGCTCACGGCTTCAACAGCATAGGGCAAGCCCGCAGGGTCGCCTGGGCCGTTGGATAAAAAGACTCCGTCGGGTTTCAAAGCCAGCACTTCATCGGCAGTTGTATCCGCAGGGACAACGGTCACATTCGCGCCGAAAGAAGAAAGATGGCGAAGGATATTTTCCTTAATTCCAAAATCATAAGCGACGATAGACCACGGACGATTGACCACTGCTGACTGATCACTGTCCACTGTCCACTGTCCACTGTTCTTCACCCATTTGCTTCCCTCATCATCCACCCAACGATAACTCTCCTTGCACGTCACTTCCTTAACCATGTCAAGGCCATCGAGTCCATCCCACTCATGAGCCATTTTCAATAAAGCTTCGGCAGCTGTTCCTTTTGTAGAGAGCGCGGCTTTTTGTGTGCCGCCGTCGCGCAGTTTGCGAGTCAGCCAGCGTGTGTCCACGCCGCTGATTCCAGGAACGTTGTGCTGAGTCAGCCAGTCAGATAAAGAAAGTGCCGAACGCCAGTTCGATACTACGGGACTCAAGGAACGGATAACAGTGGCAGAAACCTGAGGTTTTGCTGATTCATCATCTTCCAAATTGATGCCTACATTTCCAATGTGCGAAACAGTAAACAACACACCTTGTCCACGATATGAGGGGTCGGTGAGAATTTCCTGATAGCCTGTCATGCTGGTGTTGAAGACCAACTCAAACACGGCATCAGTCTCTGCGCCGAAGGCTTGACCTTCGATCACGGTTCCATCTTGTAAAACCAATGTTGCCAATTTCATTTTTTCACCACACGTTCCGTCAATTCAACAGCAAGCCCGAGATACATTTCAGGTGATAGTGTTTTTAGTTTTTCCCGCGTGGCATTATCTATATCAATCGCATCGCACCAGGCTTTGTAATCGGCTTCAGTCAAGACTCTTCCGCGGGTCTGTTCCTTCAACGATTCATATGCGTCTGATTTACCCGCGGCGCGCAGGATGGTTTGTGCGCCTTCGGAGATGACTTCCCAATGGGCATTTAACTCGGCTGTGAGTTTTTCTTCATCTGGAGCAATTCGCTTCAAACCACGCTGGAAGTTGGTCCATGCTAATAGGCTGTGACCCAACGCCGTGCCAAACGTGCGGCGGACGGTGGAGTCGGAGAGGTCGCGTTGCAGGCGTGAGACTGTCAACTTTTGGGCGTAGTGGGCGAAGAGCGAATTCGCCACGCCGAGATTGCCTTCGGCGTTTTCAAAGTCAATCGGGTTGACCTTCTGCGGCATGGTGGACGAACCGACTTCACCCGCCACGACGGCTTGTTTGAGATATCCATCGCTGATGTAACGCCAGATGTCTTGAGCAAAGTCATTCAGAATGGAATTCGTTAAACGGATGAGGTCAAAGTAACGGATCCAGTTGTCGTATGGGAGAATTTGGGTTGTGAGCAGGTTAGGTTCAAGATCGAAACTGGAAACAAATTTTTCGCTGAAAGAAATCCAGTCTATTTGAGGCGCGGCGGATTGCAGGGCGTTGAAGTTGCCGACAGCACCTGTCAGTTTGGCTTCGAATTTATGTGAAGCAATCTCCTCGTGTATCTTTTTGAAGCGAGCGATGTAAACAGCGAATTCCTTTCCTAATGTTGTGGGAACGGCGAATTGTCCATGTGTGCGGGCGAGCATGGGGGTGGATTTGTAGCACAGGGCAAGTTCAGAGAGATTCGATATTAGAGATTTGATATTCGGAAGAATGACCTCGTCTCTCGATTCTTTCAACGCAATGGCTTGACCAAGGCTATTTGTGTCTTCGGAGGTCAAGCCAAAGTGAATCCACGGGATCAAATCCTCGAGTGAGGTTTCCTGCAATTTGCTTTGGATGAAGTATTCAATAGCTTTGACATCGTGGCGAGTCTTGCGTTCGTATTCGAGGATCAATTCTGCGTCGGTGTCTGAGAAGTTTGCGAGAACTGATTCGAGGTACGCGGACTCAGAGTCGCTCAAGGGGCGCACCAAGCCTGTTTTGGAAAGAGCAGGCAAAAAGTTAAGTTCGACGCGTACTCTGTCGCGTAGAAAAGCAAACTCGGAGAAGTGGTCCCGCAGAGGCGATGTGGTCTCGGCGTAGCGTCCATCCAGAGGAGAGAGAAGGTGAAGGGTCATGTGTTATCGCTGGCTCAACTGATAGTTTGGGGCTTCCTTGGTAATAATAACATCATGCGGGTGGCTTTCGATGAGACCCGCGTTGGTGATGCGCGTGAGACGGGTCTTGGTGCGCAGGTCTTCGAGCGAGGCGGCGCCCGCATAGCCCATGCCCGAGCGCAGACCACCGACGAGTTGATAGACATACTCGCCGAGCGCGCCCTTATATGGCACGCGACCTTCGATGCCCTCAGGCACGAGTTTACCGCTGCCGCTCTGACCTGTTGCATAGCGATCCACGCCGTAGCCTTTCATCGCGCCGAGGCTGCCCATGCCGCGATATTCCTTGAAGCGGCGCCCTTCATACATCATTACTTCACCTGGCGCTTCTTCAAGACCCGCGAGCAGACTTCCAAGCATGACGGCATTGCCGCCCGCAACGATGGCTTTGACAATGTCGCCGCTGAACTTGATGCCGCCATCGGCGATGATGGCGACGCCATGTTTTTGCGCGGCGCGAGAACATTCAAAGATGGCGGAGACTTGCGGCATGCCCGCGCCTGAAACGATGCGCGTGGTGCAGATGGAACCCGCACCGACTCCAACTTTGATTGCGTCTGCTCCTGCTTCGACGAGTGCATCCACGCCTTCGGCTGTTACTACGTTACCTGCGAAGATAGGCAGGTCTTTCCATGCGCCTTTGATGCGGCGAATGGTTTCGAGCACGCCTTTGGAATGTCCGTGCGCGGTGTCGATGGTAACCACATCTACACCTGCTTTGAGCATGAGGTCAACACGAGTTTCGACATCCTTGCCCACACCGACGGCTGCACCAACAATGAGACGACTTTTGGAGTCGGTGGAGGCGTTGGGATAATCACGCGCTTTTTGAATATCCTTGACGGTGAGCAGTCCTTTGAGGATGCCGTGCTCATCCACCAACGGAAGTTTTTCGATGCGATATTTTTGCAGGATGTCCCTTGCGTCTTTCGCAGAGATGCCGACTTTAGCAGTGACGAGTTTTTCTCCGCTGGTCATGAACTGACTGACGGGCAGATTGTAATCAGACGGCTCGACAAAGCGGATGTCACGATTGGTGAGGATGCCAACGAGCTTACCATGTTCATCCGTGATCGGCACGCCGCTGATGTGATACGTGGACATGATCTCTTCGGCTTTGCTAAGCGGCGCATCGGGCTGTAAACTGATCGGCTCGACGATCATGCCTGATTGTGAACGCTTGACCTTTTCCACTTCGGCGGCTTGGGCTTCGGGCGGCATGTTGCGGTGGATGATGCCCATGCCGCCTTCACGTGCCAAGGCAATTGCCAGCCGCGCTTCGGTGACCGTGTCCATGGCGGCGGAGAGGATCGGGACGTTGAGTTGAATGCTCGGCGTGAGTTGGACGCGTACGTCCGTTTCGTTCGGCAAGACTTCAGTGTAGCCAGGGACGATAAGGACATCGTCGAAGGTGAGGGAGTCAAAGCGGTCAAAAAGTTCTTCGTTCATTATTTATCTCCTTGTATTAAGGTGACAGTCACTTTGGAAGTGGCTGTCACCTGTCGCCTATCAAGGGTTTCTGACTTTGATAAACGGACTTTATCACGGTCGCCTCTACGCTTGCAGAACAATAGCGGTTTATTCATTTGTTCAAGTAGGCGTGAATGGCGGTATCGTAATGCGCAGTGGAAGCAAAACCCTTAATAGCAAGTTTGGTACGGGTTTGAGCGGAGATGCCGCCAGTGCGGATTTCATCTAGAACAGAATTGTAATCGGCTGGATCGCAGACGAGTGTCACACGTTCGTGATTCTTCGCTGCGGCGCGGATGAGGGTCACGCCGCCGATGTCGATGTTTTCGATGGCGTCAGCATAAGTGACATTGGGTTTGGCGATGGTCTCTTCAAAGGGATAGAGATTGACGGCGACAAGGTCAATGTAATCCCAGCCGAGGTTGAGGAGTTGTTGGTGGTCTTCGTCTGTGGGGCGGGCGAGGAGTCCACCGTGGATGGCGGGGTGGAGAGTCTTGACGCGTCCGCCAAGGATTTCGGGCGACTTGGTGTAATCCGCGACTTCGTTGACGGGGATGTGATTGTCGCGCAGCAGTTTGGCTGTCCCACCAGAGGCAAGCAGAGTCCAGCCGAGGGAGGCGAGTCCTTGGGCGAATTCGACGAGTCCAGTTTTGTTGTGGACGGAGAGAATGGCTGTAGGCATTTAATAACTCCTTGTAGCTTTTTCTTCAAGAATTTTCTTGAGTGTGTTGACTAATAAAACGTGTTCTGTTTGATGAACTCGTGCTTCCAGTGTTTCGAGCGTATCTTCTTTATTGATCGAGACAATCTCCGTTGCCAACACGGGACCATTGTCCACGCCTCCATCGGGGACGAGGTGAACCATGACACCCGTATGATCGATCTCGCCGCGTTGATAGGTTTCGAAGGCGCGTTCGATGGCGTGTGTGCCAGGGAAAGTATCGGGCAGGGCGGGGTGAAGGTTGATGACTTTGTTCGGAAAAGAAGAAAGAAAGGAAGATGAAAGAATCCGCATCCAGCCAGCGAGGATGATGTAGTCAGGTTGTTTAGCGGTCACGTAGTCGGCTAATCGCTGGTCATATTCCTGTCGTGTTTCGTTAGGAAGTTTTGCAAAGTGGATGCATTCAATTTTTGCATTCTTCGCACGGACAAGTCCGTAGGCATCCGCTTTGCTGGAGATGACGCAAACCACAGAAGCGGGAAGTTCACCTGATATACAGGCGTCGAGGATGGCTTGCAAATTGGAGCCATTGCCAGATATGAGGACAATAAGACGTTTGGTCATAAGTAGATTTAGTAGGGGCGAATCGCGATTCGCCCCTACTAGTGATGCAGACCTGAGAAGACCATGGTCATGCCGTATTCGTCGCAGGCAGCAATGACATCTTCATCACGGTTGGAGCCACCAGGTTGCAGGACGTATTTCACTCCACTCTTGGCGGCGCGGTCAATTGAGTCTCGGAAGGGGAAGAACGCATCGGAGCCGAGCATGACATTGCTGAGACCGTCGAGCCATGCACGGCGTTCTTCGGCAGTCAGTTGCCTCGGGATTTCAGTGAAGACATTCACCCAATTCTTTTTCTCTTCGTAAGTGACATCGGGTTGCAGGAACTGGTCAATGGCGTTGTCGCGGTCGGGGCGTTTGACGCCTTCCTTGAACGGAAGCGCTAGCACGGATGGATGCTGGCGAAGACGCCACAAGTCCCCTTTGGAACCAGCGAGACGCGCACAATGCACCCGCGATTGCTGTCCCGCGCCGACACCGATGGTCTGTCCATCGGTCACGTAACACACAGAATTGGATTGCGTGAACTTGAGCGTGATCCATCCGATGAACATATCGCGGATGGCAGACTCGGATAGGTCTTTTTTCTTCGTCACGATGTTGGCAAAATCTTCACGGGTCACAATGCGGTCGTTTCGGCGCTGCTCCATGCTCACGCCGAAGACTTGGCGCGTCTCGGTCAACTGCGGTTCGTAGGCAGGGTCAATTTGCACCACCGCATATTTGCCTTGTTTCTTTTTCTTCAAAATCTCCAGCGCCTCAGGCTCGTACGCGGGCGCGATCACACCATCGGATACCTCACGTGAGATCAGTTTTGCTGTGGGAACGTCCACCGTATCAGATAATGCAATGAAATCGCCGAACGATGACATCCTGTCCACGCCGCGGGCGCGGGCGTAGGCGGTGGCGAGAGGCGAGAGTTCCATGTCATCTACAAAATAAATTTTCTTGAGGATATCGGTCAAGGGGACGGCGACGGCGGCTCCCGACGGGCTGACATGTTTGAACGAAGCCGCCGCAGGCTGACCGACGACCTGCTTCAGCTCCCGAACCAGTTGCCACGCGTTGAGCGCGTCTAGCAAATTGATGTAGCCTGGCGAACCGCCAAGGACGGTGATGGGCAAGTCACTGCTATCTTGCATGTACACGCGGGCAGGAGATTGATTGGGGTTGGTTCCGTAGCGGAGGGTGAGGTCTTTCATAAATAATTCCTTTAGTTCAAAATGACTTTGTGTTCACCAGCGATCAATTCACCGATGATGAAAGTAGGTTCTGGGATGGATGATTGCAGACCGCTGGCAATGGATTTGTCCACGATGGCGACCATGCCGATGCCCATGTTGAAGACGCGGTACATTTCTTCGGTGGAGATATTACCCTTTTCTTGAATCAATTTCCAAAACGGTGGGACTTGCCATGCATTCAAATGAATCACTGCACTTAGATTTTCTGGCAATACGCGCGGAATGTTCTCGATGAAACCACCGCCTGTGAGATGTGCCAAGGCTTTGACCTTGTCGAGATGCGGATAGAGCGCATTGAAATACGAACGATGCGGAGCGAGTAATGCGTCTGCGAGTGAGCAGCCGAGTTCGGGGTGAACAGATTCTAAATCCGCGCCTTCGAAGACTTTGCGGATGAGCGAGTAGCCGTTGGTGTGCGGTCCGCTGGAGGAGAGACCAAGGATCAGGTCACCAGCGAGCAGGTTCGGGCGGGGGAGGAGGCGGGAGCGTTCCAATACTCCGACGATCGTGCCAGCCACGTCAAATTCTCCATCGCGATACACGCCAGGCATTTCCGCTGTTTCGCCACCGAGCAATACGATGCCCGACTCTTTGCAGGCTTCGGCGATGCCTGTCACCACATCCGCGGTTTGTTCGGGATTCAATTTTGAGGCGGCGAAGTAATCCATGAAAAAAAGCGGACGCGCGCCTTGCACGAGAATGTCGTTGATGCAGTGGTTGACGATGTCGTGACCGATGCCGCGATAACGACCGACCGACGCGGCGAGTTTGACCTTGGTGCCAACGCCATCGGTGGACGCGACGAGCACGGGGCTGTCCATTTGCTTGAGCGCGGAGGCATCGAAGAGACCGCCGAACGAACCGATGCCCGCGAGCACGGATTCGTTGTAGGTGGCTTTGACCGAATCTTTCATCAACTCAACGGCGCGATTGCCTGCGTCGATATCCACACCCGAAGAAGCATAAGAGTTTGTCATTTGGCACCTTCTAATGCGCGGAATGCAATGTCTTTGCGATATTGCATTCCGTTAAATGTGACTTTGTCAATATTTGCATAAACTTTCTTGACCGCGCTGGCAATGTCATCTGCCCATACAGTCAGACCAAACACACGCCCGCCTGACGTGATGAGATTTCCGTTTTCCGTTTTCGTGCCTGCGTGAAAACAAACCATATCATTGGGGAGTTTTTCGATGGTTACGACTTTGCCACTCTCCACTTTTTCAGGGTAGCCCTTGCTTGCCAGCACCACACAGACCGCCGCATTGTCTTTCCATTGAATGTTGATGTTGGCTAAATTTCCATCTGCACAAGATGTGGCGATTTCAAGCAAGTCCGTTTCTAGAAGCGGAAGCACCACCTGCGTTTCAGGGTCACCGAAGCGACAATTGAATTCCAATGTGCGGATGCCGTTTGGCGTGAGCATCAAACCTGCATACAGCACACCGATGAATGGATTACCTTCGCTTTTCATCCCATTTACGGCGGGCTTCAAAACATTTTCAATCGCTTCATTCATCATCTCGGATGTAAAGATCGGCGCAGGAGCATACGCACCCATGCCGCCTGTATTCAATCCTTTATCGCCATCCAGCAAACGTTTGTGGTCTTGCGCGGGCAACATCGGCACAACGGATGTTCCATCCGTGAACGCCATGAGCGAGACTTCCTGCCCTGTCATTCGTTCTTCAATGATCACTTCCGCGCCCGCTTCGCCAAATACTTTCTTCACCAAAATCTCTTCGAGTGTAGACTTTGCCTCTTCATCCGTTTCAGGCAGGATCACGCATTTGCCTGCTGCCAGTCCCGACGCCTTGATGACAATCGGATAATCAATGGATTCCAAATATCGAACGGCTTCATCGTAATTGGAAAAAGGTCGCGTACTTCGCGGTTGGGATGTTGTGCCTTGCCATGAAATCCTTTGCAAATGACTTCGACGCTTCGATCTGAGCCGCGGCTTGACTCGGTCCGAAGCAGCGGATTCCCTTCGCCGAAAGCGAATCCACCAACCCTGCTGCCAATGGCGCTTCGGGACCGACGATCACCAGGTCAATCTGTTTATCTTTGCAAAACAGCAACAGCCGTATGGTCATCCATGGATATCCCGTTGATATTCTCTGACAATTCCGTTGTCCCAGGGTTGCCAGGCAAGGCATATAACTTTGTCAACTTCGGCGATTGACTGACCTTCCACATGATCGCATGTTCCCGCCCGCCCGAACCAATGACCAGCACATTCATATCTTCAACCTCATTTACTCATCCGTTTATTTAGTGCCTCTTTCAAACCCTGTTTTCACAGACAACAAATCCACAGGGATGGGATACTTCCCCGTAAAACACGCCTGACAAAATCCATCCGTGCGCTGAACCGCTTTCATCATGCCGTCCACAGAGAGATAGTACAAACTGTCCGCGCCAACATGCTTACGGATTTGCTCAACTGTCCGATTATGGGCGATCAGATCTTCCTGTCTGCCCATGTCCACGCCCATAAAACACGGATGAACAATCGGCGGACAAGTGATCGCTACATGTACTTCCTTCGCGCCCGCATTCTTCAACAGCTTGATCAGCGGACCTGTTGTATTTCCACGAACAATGCTGTCGTCAATCATCACCACACGTTTATCGCGGACATTTCCATTGATGACATTGAACTTCAACGCCACGCCACGCTTACGCAAAGAATCCGTTGGTTCAATAAACGTTCTTCCAACATATCTATTCTTGATAAAACCATCGTTGTAAGGGATACCGCTCACATGCGAAAACCCAATTGCCGCAGGAATAGATGAATCGGGCACAGGGATAACCACATCCGCAAATCGTCCGTTTTCATCCGTGATTTCGTGACCAAGTCCGTTTACGACTTCGCGGGCTAATTCTTCCCCCAACCTTTGGCGTACATGATGGACATTGATCCCATCCCACGTCTGGTCGGGACGCGCAAAATAAATATGCTCAAAGATACACATCGCCGAAGGCTTAATTGATGGAAGCGCCTGCATTACCTTCAAAGCATTATTCGATAATGAAATTACTTCCCCGGGCTTCACATCGCGGATGGCTTCACATCCCAAAGTTTGCAATGCGCCTGTCTCCGAAGCCACTGCATGCCCGCCGCTTGGCAGCATCCCAATACAAAGCGGACGAACCCCCCACGGGTCACGCACGGCATATACACAGTCGCGAGTCAATATCACCAGCGAATACGCACCGGCCCATTTCTTCATCGCGGTCTTGATCCGCTCTTCCCACGTCGTACCGCCGTTACGCGCCAAGCATCATCGTCATTACTTCCGTATCTGAAGACGATGAAAAGCCTACCCCTTGTTGCATCAATTCATTTCGCAGTTCGGATGAGTTAACCAAATTTCCATTATGTGCCAAAGCCAGCGGACCATGCATCGTTTCGATCATGAATGGCTGAGCATTTCGTTCTGAAGACGAGCCTGTGGTCGAGTACCGTGTATGGCCAATCGCATAATGCCCGCTCAATTTTTCCATGACCCCTGGTGTGAAGACCTGTGCCACCAACCCCACACCCTTGTGCATCGAAATCGCCTGTCCATCCGCCACAGCGATTCCCGCCGCCTCCTGTCCGCGGTGCTGCAACGCGTATAGGCCAAAGAATGTCATACGCGCCACATCTTCGTTTGGCGCAAAAATGCCGATCACACCACACTCCTCTTTTGGATGATCGCTGAAGGCCAGGTACTGACTATTGGACACTTGCATCGTCCCTAGTGATTGTTTCTGCTGCCCGTTTCTGACTCGCTTTTACCTGTTCCCGCACTTCGGCATTCGTTACACCGAATATTTTTGCCGCTAACAGCGCCGCGTTGGCGGGTTCCAACACCACCGCAGGCGCGATCCCGGAAGGCATCCGCAGCGACGAGAACACATCCGCACCGCCAAAGGAATCAGATGGGGGAGGGCATGCGATCACAGGCGCGCTGACGGAGCCATCTGTGAATCCGCTCAATGCATTGCTTCGCCCCGCCACTGTGACGTACACTTTTGGGCGGCCATCTGCTTCATACTCGGTCAAAATGGAAATCGCATGATGAGGTGTCTTGTGTGCAGATGCAATCCGCAATACCGTTTCCAATCCGTATTGTTTGCAGGCATCGGATATTTTTGTACAATGCTCCATATCTGCCTTCGAACCCATCAAAATCACAACCAATGGTTTGACATTATTTAATTACTCCTGCCTTTTTCAAGTTCTTGTTTATCCTTTGTTCAACGGGATAATCACCCGCATTAAACATTTTGCTTGTCAATAATTCATAGATCGTGATGTAACGCTCGCTGGCGGATACCCATAAATCTTCAGGCATGGATGGAACCTCTCCATCGCCACGATAGCCCTTGTTTGCATACGCAATGCGGACAAATTCCTTATCAAAATTTTCAGGGTCTTTACCTGTTGCAAAGCGCGCTTCATACGAATCCGATTTCCAAAAGCGCGAGGAATCAGGTGTGTGGACTTCATCGATTAAGACTAAACTGCCGTCGGATGCAATTCCAAATTCATATTTCGTATCGACAAGGATCAGGCCTGCCTTGAGAGCCAACTCTTGACCGCGTTTGAAGACGGCAAGTGCAGCATTTTGCACTTGATCCCATGTATGTTTATCTAGCAAGCCTTTTTCAACGACCTCGGCACAAGTCAGACGCTCGTCATGTCCTGTTTGGCCTCCTTTGGTTGTCGGTGTGATGATCGGTTCTGGCAGTGCGGAATTTTTCTGTAATCCATCTGGGAATGTGTAACCGTAGATTTCTCGTTCACCCAATGAATATCGATACCACAAGGCTGTAGAGGTTACCCCTGTGATATATCCTCGCACGATGACTTCAACCAAAATCGGTGTTGCTGTTTTTACAATGGACACATTCGGGTCGGGCAATGAAACGATATGATTGGGGATGATGTCTTGAGTTTGCTCAAACCACCAGGCAGATAGCTGGTTTAGCACCTGTCCCTTGTAGGGTACTCTTGCCAGAACGCGGTCAAATGCAGAGAGGCGGTCTGTGGTGACCATGACCCTTTGTCCGCCGGGCAGATCGTACCAATCGCGCACCTTGCCCGACTGCCTTCCTGGTAATGGCAGATTCGTTTCATCCAATGCGTTTGGAATTAATTTCAATAGTTCATTTTGTGAGATCATTTTTATCCTCTAAGTAAAACATCAAATTTGAGCTGCATATTTCACGCCGTTTTCAAACAACTTCAAGCCGCTTCCACCTGTTTCTCCGCGCGTGTGGCGTGGATTTTGCCAGTAATGGATATGGTTTTCAGGATGCGGCATTAAGCCAAGCACATTACCTTCAGGATTGCAAATTCCGGCAATGTCGAGAACGGAACCATTGGGGTTAATGGGATATTCGCCATCTGCTGGTGAACCGTCTGGGCGAATGTATGTAAGCGCGATTTGGTCTTGTTCAAGAAAAGAAGAAAGCGGAAAGAGGTTGTTGGTTTGAAAGTTGCCTTCGCCGTGAGCAACGGGACAAATAATATTCTCACCCAAATCTTTTGTCCAAATAGAGTTTTGGGAAATCGGTTTTATTTTTACCCAGCGGCATTCAAAGTGACCCTGCTCATTAAATGTCAAGGTTGCAGTAGAGTTTTTATTTTGTCTTTCACCTTTCTTTTCTCCCGGCAAAATTCCTGACTTCACTAAAGCTTGAAATCCATTACAAATGCCAATGACAGGTTTGCCAGATTCGACAAATGCAGATATTTCCTCTTCAAAATAAGATGCCAGATCAAGTGCAAGCAGTTTGCCTGCGCCCAAGGCGTCTGCGTAGGAAAAACCGCCAGGAACGACAAGCAGTTGAAAGTCAGAGAGAAGCGTTTTGTTCATTCGTAATTCGTTGAGTGGAATCCCGGTCGCGTCTGCGCCTGCGAGAGTCAATGCTTCCATGACGTCAAGATCGCGGTTGGAGCCGTGGGCTTGGAGGATGAGGGCTTTTGGTTTCATAGGCAGCAATGAGTGAACGTTTCGCGTGAATTATGAAAGGTGAATATTGAACGCATGCACAAGTTCCTCTACGAGAATTTCTTCAAAAGCGATTTTAAGGATAGGAGCTGCAATGACTGTGCCGATTTTTTTGCAGGGTAAGTCGGCGAATTGTTTTTCAAAGGCGGATACGTTTAATGGTGAGACTTCAAGGAGAAGGCATCCATTGACTTCGCTGAATAGGCCTGAGGTTTCAATATTTAGTTCCATGCCGAGACGTCCGCCGATGCACATCTCTGCAGCAGCAACAGTGAGACCGCCCTCGCTAAGATCGTGGGCGGAACGGACATAGCCGTTCCGTATGACTTGGTGCAAAGCACGATAGGTTTGCAGGGTGGAAGTTGGGACATCTGGAACAGGTTTTTGCTCGGCGGGAAATTCGCCTATAAGATAAATGAAGTTGCCCGCATCTTTTAAATCCATCGTGATCGTTTGAGTAATATCTTCTATGACGCCAATTGCGGAGATAAGCAAAGTGGGTGGAATTGAATGACGCAAGTTATCCGCGCCGATATATTCGTTGTTGAGCGAGTCTTTACCACTGATGAAAGGTGTGCCATAGAACAGGGCTGCGTCGTGACAGCCGCGACAGGCTTCAACGAGCGAACCAAGCGTTTCTGGACGAAGCGGATCCCCCCAGCAAAAATTATCGAGGATGGCGATATGATCTGGATCTGCACCAACTGCGACAGCGTTGCGAACGGCCTCATCCACCACACACCAGGCCATTTTATAGGCATTGTGTTTGCCGTATCCGGGATTGATGCCGTTGGAGAGCACAATCCCTTTTTTGCCGCGTGTTCCAATTGGTTTGATGGCCGCCGCGTCGGAGGGAGCATCCGCCTCGATCCCAGTCAGCGGCTTTATCACTGTGCCGCCCTGTACTTCGTGATCGTAGATTCGGATGATGGAGGCTTTGCTGGCGATGTTGGGCGAGGATAGGAGGGAAAGTAGACTCTCTTTAATATTTCCGGTTTGCGTGGGACGAATGGCGTTTTTTGTTTCAGACGGTTGATTGGTAATGACCGCTTTTAGTTGTCTCTGTGGAAGACCTTCATGTAAAAAATCATTATCCATATTCACAATGATCTTTTCATCATAGCGGACAACGAGACGATCGTCACCAGTGAATGCGCCTATGTCAGTCAGTTCGGTATCGAAGGTGTCGCACAGTTTTTGTAAATCTGAAATTTTTTCTGGCGACACTGCCAGCACCATGCGCTCCTGCGCTTCGGAGAGCCATATCTCCCATGGGGCAAGACCGGGATACTTCAAGCGGACTTTGGTCAACTCTACATCACAACCAAGCTTAGATGCCATCTCGCCAACTGCGGAAGAGAGGCCGCCCGCGCCACAGTCCGTGATGTCATTGTATAAGCCCAAATCTCTTGCGCGAACAATGACATCGATCAGGCCTTTTTCGGTGATCGGGTCGCCAATCTGTACCGATGCGCCTGAGACTTCACCCGTTTGCGCGTCCATCATCATGGAGGAGAATGTCGCGCCGCGCAATCCGTCGCGTCCCGTCCGACCGCCAATCACGATGACTCGATCGCCGGTTTGAGGATTCTTTTTGTGTTTACCTTTGGGGGCGATACCTACACAACCGCAAAAGACGAGTGGATTGGCTGTGTAGCCTTCGTCATAAAGAATCGCGCCATTAACGGTGGGTATGCCAATTTTATTCCCGTAATCCTGCACACCTGCAACGACCCCTGATTGCATGCGGCGTGGGTGCAAAACACCTTCGGGTAATGAATTTTGATTCGTGTCCAGCGGACCAAAACATAGGATATCTGTATTTGCGATAGGTTTTGCAGAAACGCCGAGAATATCGCGTATGACTCCGCCGACACCTGTGTTCGCGCCGCCAAAGGGTTCCACCGCTGACGGATGGTTGTGAGTTTCTGCTTTGAAGGAGATCTCGAATTCATCGTCAAAGTCAATGATCCCGGCGTTATCGACAAATGCTGAAATAACCCAAGGAGCATTGATCTTTTCCGTTGCGGATTTGAGATATGTTTTTATCAACGAATCGATGACTTTTCCGTCGTCAAGAGTTATTTTCGCTTTGAATGTTTTGTGTACGCAGTGTTCGCTCCATGTTTGAGCGATGGTCTCAAACTCAACATCGGTCGGGTCGCGCTCTTCTCTTACGAAATAATCCTGAATCGCTTGCATCTCTGCCAGATCTAACGCGGCGCGCCGCTCTTTGGAGAGATCGAGTAGTTCATTAAATGTCAGGGAACGAATGGGAATTGTTTCCACGGCTCCGCTTGATTCAATTTCCTGTGGAAAGGATGGCGCAATTTCATCAATGCTCCAATGTTGAATGATATTGTTGGCGAGTAAGCTTTTGGCAATCGATTGCGTTGTTGAAATCTGGTCTGAAGTTTTATCAAATCTTAAAAGAAAACGCTGCCCGGTCGCCGCGCGTTGGATTCCTGGAATTCCGATCTCATGTGAAGCGCGGACAATTTGCTCAGCGACAGGGTCGGTCACGCCGGGCCGAAGGGCAACTTCCAGAATAACAGCATCAGTTTCGGAAGGGGGGAGGCGCGCAGGTAATTCTGTCCATGTACCTGATTGAGTCACCGGGTCAGTTAAAAGTTTGAGAGCCAACTGCTGCAACTCTTCATGCGACAGTCGGCCCTCGATAAAGTAGAGTTCCTGAACGGTGATGCTTTGCAAATGCCGGAACCCAAGCGCGTAAGCATTGTTTAAATACCCAGCCGTTCTCGGATCATTATTTTTGGTGTGGATGAGAAATTTATATATGGGCATAATGTATTCCTGTTTGAAACAGCCGTCATTTTACCTCTGGTAATTTGTCTAGTCAACACCTGGGGTTTGCGTTTCTGATTTTGGTTTCTGATAAATCCAAAGCCAACTATTTTTCGCTGAATGCCTTGGAGTATGTCAGGGCGGCTTTGAAATTACCTGCGTGGCGCAGGCGGTTTTTGTCGTTGATCAGAAAGGCTTTGTTGCTGCGTTAGCCTTGGTGATGACACCAGCTCGGGTGGTGTATATTTTTAAATTCACCCAAATGGGGAATGGTTATATTGCTTCAAAAACATACAATAAGAAATATAAAGAATTTCTGTTTTGTGACCACGCTCGAGATGTGGCAAATGATTAAGAAGTTTCAGCCTTGTCCTGGGCTGTTGCTCTCTCCTTAGCAAGTCCCTGAAAGGGAAAAATAAAGTGGATGGGTGCTTCCATCCACTTTATTTTTTAAGTACCCGTTTGGGTAATAGACTTACCCATTACCCTGCCTCTATAATGCCGTCAACAAAATAAATTAATTCATTGTAAGGAGAAAGACAATCATGGCAAAGACAATTAAAGAAGTTTTGGAATTGGCAAAAGGCGTTCAGGTTGTGGACCTGCGCTTCATTGACTTACCTGGTACCTGGCAGCATTTCACCATGCCAGTTCAGCGTCTGACAGAGGATTTCTTCAATGAAGGTATTCCCTTTGACGGCTCGTCCATTCGCGGCTTTCAGGAAATTCACGAATCAGACATGCTCCTCAAGGCTGATCCTGATACCGCCTTTATTGACCCCACAGCCATCACTCCCACCTTGGTGATTTCCTGCAACGTCTTCGACCCATTCACTGAAGAACCTTATTCACGCGATGCGCGTTACGTGGCACAAAAAGCCGAAGCGTACTTAAAAAGCACGGGTCTCGCGGAAACAGCTTATTTCGCACCTGAGGCGGAGTTCTTCGTCTTCGACGGCATTCGCTACACATCAACTCCGCATGAATCATCCTTCTCCATCGCATCGGAAGAAGCCTGGTGGAGCAGCAACCGCGAAGGCGGTTTTGGGGGACAGATCCAGCCGAAACGCGGTTATTTCCCAACCTCCCCGACCGACACCCTTCAGGAACTCCGCAACAAATTTATGCTTGCCATGCAAGCCGCCGGCGTCGCAATGGACTTGCATCACCACGAAGTCGCCACCGCTGGTCAGAGCGAAATGTCCATGCACTTCACCACGCTCACGCGCATGGCTGATGATCTTCTGCTTTACAAATACGTTATCAAGAACGTTGCCCGCCAGAACGGCAAAACCGTTACCTTTATGCCCAAACCCATCTTTGGTGATAACGGCTCCGGTATGCATGTTCACTCCTCGCTTTGGAAGGACGGCAAAAACGTCTTCTTTGATGAAAAGGGTTATGCGGGTCTTTCCCAAACTGCCATTTATTACATCGGCGGTTTGCTTAAGCATGCTCCTGCGTTGCTCGCCCTGACTTCGCCGACCACCAACTCATATCGCCGCCTCGTGCCTGGTTACGAAGCACCTGTCAACATCGCTTACTCCCAGCGCAATCGCTCGGCCATCTGCCGCATTCCTGCGAACAAAAGCTCCAAGGCAAAGCGTGTCGAGTTCCGCGCGCCAGATGCTACAAGCAATCCCTATCTCGCGTTCTCTGCTATCCTCATGGCTGGTCTTGATGGTATCTTGAATAAGATTGATCCCGGTCAACCTCAGGACCGCGATCTGTACGAATTGCCCGCTGAAGAGAAGAAGCTCATCAAACAGGTTCCTTCCAGCCTCAGCGAAGTGCTCGATGCTCTCGAAGCCGATCATGAATTCCTGCTCAAGGGCGGCGTCTTCACTCCTGACCTGCTCGAAGAGTACATCAAGTACAAGCGCACCTATGAAGTGGATGCTATTCGTCTGCGCCCAACCCCGCACGAATACGTCATGTACTTTGACGCCTAACAGACTGTAAGCCGCTTCACGCTTCGCAGACACTGACAGCTGGTTGCAGACCAATAGGCCTGTAACCAGCTGTCGCCTTATTCTCACACGATAGGGGTTGGGGTAACCCGCTCCTTTTAACCCAAAATAGCCATGCACACTACACTCTTTATCTCCTCATTCGTTCTCGCAATCTCCTTCTGCGCTCCGCCTGGCATTATCACCGCTGAGACGGTTCGCCGCGGTTCTGCCCGTGGTTTTACCCCGGCCTTGTATGTTCAATTCGGCTCCCTCGTAGGTGACACAACCTGGGCGATCATCGCGCTGACCGGGCTGGCGTTTCTCATTCAAAACCCGATTGCCAAAACCATTCTTAGCTTGATCGGCATCTTACTGATGTCCAAACTTGCATGGGATGCTTTCAAAGATGCCCGTCACGGTAATGGACTGAGCACTTCCGAGTCCACATCTGTGCATGGAGATTTTGCCAGCGGCGCATTTCTCTCCCTTGGAAATCCGCTCAACATTGTTTTCTGGACAGGTCTCGGCACGACCGTCTTTGCTTCCATTACAGGCGGGCCGCAACCGATTCATTTTTTTGTATTCTTCGCTGGTTTTCTGGCTGGCGCGATCCTATGGTGTTTTGTAATGGCGAGTCTCGTCGCTTGGGGCAAACAATGGATGACAAACAATTTCTTCCGTTGGATTAATATCACCTGCGGAGCCGCCATGGTCTATTTTGCCATTCAACTTGGTCTGCAAACCGCGCAAAGTTTGATTTAACGAGTGGGGCAGAATCTTTTTTCCCTTGTATATAAGTTAGAATCAATTTAATGGAAACCAATCCGATCTCTCCCGAAATAAACGAAACGAAATTGCTTGAAGTGCTTGCGAGCCTTAACCAGATCAGTGATGCGATCAACCACATTGGTCCGGGTGATATGAACAATAGTGGCATTAGCTTGCAATTAATTGTGGAGAGCGCTATTCGGGTTGTGCCCGGTTCGTCGGCTGTGATCTATATCTATGACCAATCCACGGGCAGGTTTGAGGCGGAGTCGCGTGTGTCCGCTCACGCGGAGGGACATGCCCTACCTGCAAACCCAGTCTATACGGACGATGCGCCGCGTCCCAACGGGATCGGGGTACGAACGATACAGCGTAGGCGCAGGACATTATCCTACGAAGAGCATGATATCGAGGCTCATCCGTATTATGCAGCTTCAGGTGTGAATGCGGTTGGCTGTTTTCCATTGATCGTCGCCGAACAGACTGTGGGGATTTTGTATATATATTTATACGAGAAACGCGAATTCACAAAGATCGAACAATTGATGTTGGATAACTTTGTCAATCAGGCGGCCATGGCTATTTATCACGCACGGCGTCTGATGGGTGTCCACCGTGACCTTGCCCGCAAAGAGGATGAGCTAAGCCGCCTGCACCGTGCGGGACTTATTATCTCCTCGCGTTTGCGTTTGAAGGAAACGCTTGAATCCATTTTGCAATTGGCTCTCGAAGTGACCAATGCCCGTTATGGGATATTTCGTTTGCTGGATAAGAGCGGAGAGTTCTTGATCACCAGCGCCGTGGGCGGCAGTCACATGGATAAGCCGCTAATTGATAAAATGCCATTGAATGGTAATAGCGTGATGGCTCATGTAGCGCGCACAAGACAACCTGTGCTGATCCCGGATTTACGCGTGGAGCCGTGGCTGCAAATTTATTATCCATTGGATTCTGGCCTGAAAATGCTGTCCGAATTGGCTGTGCCCCTCGTTAATTCAAGTGGACGATTGGAAGGTGTCCTGAATTTGGAAAGTCCGCATGTTGGCGCGTTTTCAGAGGATGACAGCCACATGTTGCAATCGCTGTCCGCCTACGCCATCACGGCGATTCAAGAAGTGCGCCTGCTGGATGCCTTGCAGGGAGCAGCACAATTATTGATTTCACAGCCGAGTTCGAAGGTGCTGGATCAACTTTGCGTGATGGCGAGCGATCTGCTTAACTCATCGGCAAGCGCGATCTGGCTGGATGACGAGCAGGGGCAATTACAGCTGGTCTCGTCAAATGGCGAAATCCAAAATAAGGTTTTAAAAATGAATTTGCCGAATATGTTGACCCTGCCGTTGATGACGGGCGATAATGCAAAGGCATTGGGAATGTTTGGGGTGGTCTACCCAGACATGGGCGGGCGCGAAGCGAGAAGTGCCAATTCCGAGTGGGATAAAAAAGTGCTGGCGTGTCTTGCAAATTACGCAGTGCTCGCCGTCCAGAACGAGTCACATCAACAGGCCTTGCGCACATCACAGGAGCAGCATTGGACTGCAGAGACATTCGCTGCAGTTGGGGATATTTCCGCAAATTTATTGCACAATATGAACAATAAAGTTGGCATCATCCCTGTGCGCGTTCAGGGTATTCAGGATAAATATCGCCAGGTACTTGAGAATGATTCTTATCTGACAAAAAGCCTGAACGAGATCGAACGCAGCGCAATGGAAGCCATGCAGATCGTGCAGGAGAATCTTTCGCATTTACGCCCTATTCGCATGGAAAAAATTCGCATCGCTGTCTGCGTCTCCGATGCAATTCGAAGTTTGCAAATATCGCCGACTCTTTTTGTTGACGTGGATGGCTTGGATGCTTTGCCGATGGTCGTTGCTGGCGGGCCAAGCCTTGCCTTTGTCTTCAAAAATTTAATTGAGAATGCCGATGCTGTCATGAATGGGAACGGTGTGATAAATATTCGCGGACAGGCTGGAGATAAGTGGGTGGAGATCTCGGTCATTGATAATGGACCGGGTATTCCACCAGGGTTACACAACCAAATTTTCGAATTGAATTTTTCTGCGCGTACTGGCGCCCAACCCGGTAAATTGGGCTTTGGTCTTTGGTGGGTAAAAACTTTAATGACGCGTCTCGGCGGCTCTGTGATGGTCGAGAGCGATGGTCAACATGGCGCAACTTTTATTTTGCGTTTGCCGCGCGCGGAGAATTCATCATGATAACGCAAGCCCTTCGCGCGCTCGTAGTCGATGACGATAATTCATGGCAGCAAATTCTTGGCGAAATACTTTCGGATTGCGGTCTTGAAGTGGATGTTGCCAGTAATGTGGATGAAGCTGCGCTTATTCTTAAATCCCAACCGCATCGCCTCGCTGTTGTTGATCTTTCACTTTCGCCAAACGATCACAATAATGTTGACGGCCTGCGCGTATTGGATTCCATCCGCCGCCTCGATCCTAACTGCCGCGCTATCCTATTAACTGGTTTTGCCACGGTTGAACTGGCAGTCACAGCGCTCACGGACTATGGCGCTTTTACATTTCTTCGCAAGGAGAGTTTTCACCGTAGTCAGTTCCGCGACATTGTGTACAGGATCCTCGTCAGTCCGCCGTATCTTTCCGCGCCCGCGCCTGCTTCTGGAATTGTTGGATCATCTCCCGCCGCTGTGAAAGATGCCTCTGACCTGCAGAAATCTCCCCTTGAAAAAGCATTGATCGTCGAAGATGATGCAGGCTGGAGAAGCATCCTGGAAGAGTTGTTGACAGAGGCAGGCTTCCAAGTCCGCTCATGCGCTGGGTTTGGCGATGCCTTTGGTTATCTTCACAAAGAAAGATTTACACTGGCGGTCATCGACCTGTCACTGGGAAATTCTGTCGATAATTCGAATCAAGACGGCTATCAATTGCTCGGTACCACGCGATCTGAAAATATTCCCACCATTGTTGTCAGTGGTATCACAGAGACGGAAGAAATTCAGCGGATATATTCGGAATATGCCATCTCTGCCTACATCCAAAAGCAGGCCTTTGATCGTGCTGTATTTCGCCGTGTGGTTGATGAAACAAGATTAAAATCGTCCAGTGAATTGAACGCTTTGACAGCTCGAGAACGCGAAGTGCTGGATCTGCTGGCTCAAGGACTGACCAACAAGGAGATCGCAGAGAAATTATTCATCACTACCAATACGGTCAAACGGCATTTGAAAGCGGTCTTTGAAAAATTGGATGTGCATACCCGCTCTGCCGCAACCGCCAAGGTAGCCGGGGGATAATATTTCTTGCGATTATTTTTGCAGTCTGCGGGGAGCAGGTTAGTGATGATCGGATAGTGGCTCAGAAGGGCGGCGACGAGGTAGTGAAAGCATGGTCAAGCCAGTGACACTGATCAGCCCAATGATGAGTCCTCCGATCCAGATCGCACGCGGTGCGATGGCATCGTTTAGGAATCCGCCAATTAATGGGGCTAACATGCGCGCAAGACCCCATCCAAGCCAGTAAACACTCATATATCTTCCGCGTAAGTTGGCCGGCGCAATGTCCGCAACATATTTACTGGCGGTAGGAACAACAACCAGTTCGCCAAATGTCAGGATGACCATACTCAACCAAAATCCATTAAATCCGCTCATCAAAGCCACAGAGCCAACTCCCAGGGCGTAGATCAACATTCCAAGTGCTGTGACAGGCAGGGTTTTGTAATGACGCGTGAGTTGTGTGACCGGGTATTGAATCACAACACACATCAGCGCATTCGTGGTGGGGATCCAGCCGTATAAATTTTCAGGGATGCCGAAGTTGGTATTGGTGTAGACCGGCATAAGGATCCACAGGATGCTTGGAGCGATCAAGCCGATACTGGTGAGTGATACAAAAAAGACATATCCCTTGTCGCGAAAAACTTGCGCGTATCCATCTTGGCCTTTAGCCTCTTGGCCGATCATTTGAGTTGCAGATGCCTTTTGTTTTTCCAAGGTCTCACGCGCCAGAAAAAAAAGAAGCAGACTATAGATCAGGTAGCCGATTGCAGCACCATAGAAGGCAAGGTTGTAGGAGCTTGCTGCGAGGAATCCGCCAACTGCCGGGCCAAGCGCGAAGGCCGCGTTGTTTGCAATGCGGCTGACCGCGTACGCATCCGTCCGTTTTTCTGATGGGATCATATCTGCGAGCATGGCATCTGCGCCGACCTGATAAAGCGGATTGGAAAGCCCAACCAGGATCATCAAGATCACAAATTGCGGGTATGTCTCTGCCCGCATCAAGAAAAAGTATACGATGCCGCTAAGGGTAAGGCTGAAATTCATCACCACTTTACGGCCGACCTTGTCTGCCAGTGTGCCGGCCAGAAATGATGAAAGCAGCCCGGTGCCGGCGTTGATCGAAATAAGCGTCGCCACAGTGCTTAATGGCATGTTCAACTTTGCGCTTGCATAGATCAACAGGAAGGGCCAGATCATGCTTCCGCCGGCGGTGCTGATGACCACTCCTGCGATCATCACCCAATATTGTTGTGGATATTCGTTGTATAGATTTTTGACTTTTTGCAACATGGAATGATTGTATCAAAGAGCATTCTGTGAAACTTGAGTTTCAGCCAGAATGCTCTTGGGGAATCTTTTGCTTGTGAAGGATTAGTTCTTTCAGAAAACCTGCTATTCGGTTTTTTCCACGACTACGGTCGCTTCTGTGAGCAGGGCGGCAATGGCGCCGACAGCCGCAAGGGTAGGCGCGAGCAAAACACCTACTACGCCAATTGACAAGGGGATCTCCATCACTGTTTTCCCGTCCTTGTCTTTGATAATGATGCGGCGAATATTGCCTTCATGGAAAAGCTGTTTGATTTTTGCGATCAATTCCTCGCCGCTGATACGAAACTCCTCTGAGTGGACTTTTTCATCGGACATGTGAAGCTCCTCTTATATAAACCATTTTTCATCAAGCGCAGGCCATTCATCAGATTGCTCTGCACGTTTATCCCAATTTTCCTTGCCGCTCCATTCCTCGATCTTGATTGCGTATACTGAGGTGGCGCGTAATTCCTTGTCTGTGATCTCGCGGTATTCCTTGCCGGCAGTCATGCCTGGAAAATATTTGGAGATCAAACCATATAATAGTTTTTTCGCTTCTTCAGGATCGGTCACCACTCTGGCGGTCCCAAAGAGGATGACGCTTCGATATTGCAGCGAGAATTCAATCGCTACATTGGATGGAAGCATTCTGCCCAATTCGCTCGCTTCCAAGCTGACTTTTGGGTTGCTCTCGATATTCGAGCGGACTCTTCCCGTAATATTGGAGTGAAAAACGACTTGATGGTTTTCTTCGTCATACCAAAAAGTTGTCGGGTTGAGGAAGGGTTGGTCATTCACGCTTGTGGCAAGATGACCTGTCTGAGCATTAATAAGAAAGGCGCGTATCCAGGAGTCATCCTTCTGTAGATGTTGTCTGCGTTGAAATGCGGTGGGAGATTGATTTTTGTAATCGCGGGACACGTTGTTTTATCCTGTTATTGATTGTCGACTAATAAATGCTTGTACCAGGCCCATTGGGCGATGTAACCAATGATCAGAGCGGCGCTCAAGATCAACCAACTCCACCACATAATATCACCAAGTATTGTCAGAAGAAAATAAAGCGAAGTGGTGCTGGTGATGGCGCTCATTAATGCCACTTCAATAGCCATCAAGTTGGCAATGCTATAGGGTTTGTCTGTGGGAGGAAGAGTTTTCAATCTCCACTTAAAGGCTGGCTCGATTTCCTCATGCTGCTTGATGTAAAAATCCTTGATTTCATTCATGGCTTCGACAGATTCATGCCATGCGGCTCGAAGACGCGCAAGTTGTGCCAGGGTCAAGGAGCCAAGGATCGTGAGTACAAAAAATAAACCTGAAAAAGCAGCAGATATGTTTCTTAGATTATCAGCTGAAAATAGCGCGCTAAGAATAGCCGCAACAAGAGAGCCGACTGTGACAAAATAGAACGAAGCGACCCGTGATCGGTCTTCGTTTGCTTGAAAAACAGTATTCGCTATATAGTTGTATTCTGCTTTTAAGATTTCGTCCGTATTGAGCTTCGGCTTTACTGGCATTTTGTATCTCCTGAGTTGAAAATTCCAGATGATTATCGCACAAAATGACAAAAAAGCCCCGCGTCAACGGGACTTTTTTTGACCTTCGGCAAATTATGGACTACACCTCGAACGCCCATTCACCTTTGCGCATGATCGGTTCACGTGTGCCGTCTCTTTGAATTCCGTCAATATCCATGTGCTCCGATCCGATCATGAAATCGGTATGGATAAGGCTCTTATTGCCGCCTTGAGATTGAAATTCCTCGTCTGTCATGTCTATACCGTTCTCCAGCGTATCGCGATATGCATTTCCAACCGCGAGGTGACATGAAGCGTTCTCATCAAACAAGGTGTTATAGAAGAGATGCCCGCGCTGACTGATCGGGGAACTGTTTGGCACAAGCGCAGCCTCACCCAAACGACAGGCATTTTCATCAGTGTCGATCAGTTTGCGGAAATCTTCCCCGCCCTTTTTCGCGGTCACTTTAACTGCGCGCCCGTTTTCAAAAGTCAAACTAAAGTCTTCGATCATCGTCCCGGATAGATTGAGCGGGCGGGTGGCAGTAACGATCCCGTCCACGCGATCCTTGTGCGGCAGGGTGAATACTTCTTCGGTTGGGATGTTCACTGTGCAGGTGATCCCATTTTTGAATGAGGCTTCCGCGCCTTGCCATAGGTGCTTATCGGGCAGTCCAACAGTCAAGTCTGTGCCTGGAGCCAGATAATGCAGTGCGTCGTAATGTTTGACTGAAAGATAATCTTTGTATTTGGCTAATTTACTGGCGTGATTCTTCCACTCTTGGACTGGGTCTAGCAGGTCGATGCGGCAGGCGTTGAAGATGGCATCCCATAGTTTGGATTGTGCTTCATCTGTGGAAATCCCCGGGAATACTTTTCTTGCCCAGGCCGGCGAGGCTGTGGCGACCACGCACCAATTGGACACATTCGCATATTTTCTAAGCGGTTCAAATTTTTGCGCTCGCGCTTTTCGTTCCCTCGCGATCAGTTCTGGAGTGATCCCAAAAAGTAGGTCTGGATCAGATGAAGCGACAGCCAGCTCTGCCTCCCCATTTTGGTAATGCTCTTCAAAGCGTGAGTATATCCAATTTGGGGTTTCGGTGAGTGATTCCGGGTCTGCATGTTCAAAGCGGATACGTGTCAGGCGTTCGTCCACCCATAAAACATCCACATATTTTGCGCCTGCCTTGTACGCGCTTTCTGTTACTTTTCTAATAAAAGGTGCATCCTCAATGATCGCGCGAATTGATAACTTCTGCCCTTTTCTTAAATTCAACCCGACTTTCACTACAACATCGGCATATTTTTCAAGCATTTTTTCAAATTCTTGGTTTTCCATAATTCCTCCTATTGCTGATGATCGATAAAAATACTTTTCATTCAAAGAGGCGAAAAGTGTTAGATTGGTTAGAGTTTAAAGGCCCATTCCCCTTTGCGCATCACGGGTTCACTGGCGCCGTCTTGTTTGATGCCGTCAATATCCATTGTAGGGGAACCGATCATAAAGTCAACATGATTTAAGCTGACGTTGCCGCCAGCGGCCGTAAATTCTTCGTCTGTCAACTCCGTTCCACCCGTTAGAGTGAAGCGGTACGCCCGTCCGATCGCGATATGACAGGATGCGTTCTCGTCGTATAGCGTATTGTAGAAAAGATGTCCGCGCTGTGCTATCGGGGAACTGGCCGTGACGAGCGCAACTTCACCAAGACGATGCGAACCTTCATCCGTATCCACCAGTTTCTGCAAAACACTTTCGCCTTTCTGCGCGCTGACTTTTGTTATACGTCCTTTTTCAAAAGTGACCTGGAAATCGTCTATCAATGTGCCGCCATAGCTCAATGGATATGTGGATTTTATGACGCCGTCGGCGCGGTTTCGATCTGGGAGAGTGAAGACTTCTTCGGTGGGCATGTTGGCTGTGAAAGCTATGCCGTTTTGCGCAAGGGACTGCGCACTGACCCAAATATGTCCGTTTGGCAAGCCAAGCGTAAAGTCAGTGCCAGGTGCTGAGTAATGCAGGGCGGTATATTGTTTGGCCTGTAAATATTTTGCGCGTCCGCGTAGGTTAAGGATATGTTCCTGCCAGGCTGCGATCGGGTCAGGCCGGTTAATGCGAGTGGTCTCAAAGATCGCCTCCCACAATTTTTCCTGCGCTTTTTCAGGTGCAAGTTCTGGGAAAACTTTCTTCGCCCACCCTTCGCCTGCTGCTGCTACAACACACCAGTTGATTGCATTCGCGCTCACTTTTTCACTGACCCTGCTGAATTGCTGCAGATGGGTCTTTTGCATCATGCCCAGTATTTCGGGGTCCAATCCACCCAGCAGGTCAGGGTCGGATCCTGTAATGGAGAGCAGTGCGTCGCCTTTCTCTACCATTCTCATGACCGCGTCTATTTGCCAGGTGGAATACTCATCGAACGAATCGCGTGGCGCATATTGGGCGCGCAACCGCAGCATTTCTTCATCACCCCAGATCACATCCACATATCTTGCGCCGACTCTATAAGCAGCTTTGGCAACTTCACGTACCAACGGAGCGAACTGATGCGGCACGCCGCGGGTGGCGGCTAAATTAATGATCAGCCGTTGTCCGGTGCGAATATTCAGACCGACTTTGACTATGGCTTCGGCGTATTTCTCCAGCGATTCTTGATGCGATTTATTAGACATAAGACCTCGAAGGTATGGGATTTTGCAAGTATAGCATGGACAAGAATTATACGCCTTTAGCAGGATGAATAGCTGTCTTTCAAACCGTACTTTTGGTTTGCCGGCACACTCCAAACAATGTTCAAGGCTGATGGGTTTTCTTCTTGCCGCGTGACTTTCTTATAATGTTTGGGTATATACTGGTGAATAAATCATGGAGGCGTTCATGCTTAGTATCGAAAAAGTGAATACCGATAACAAGAAGCAAGTGAAACGTTTTGTGGAACTACCATATCGAATTTACGCCGGCTGCGTGCAATGGGTTCCGCCTTTGAATATTGATGCATATAATCAATTAAACAGAAAGAAGCACCCTTTTCACGAACATTCGGATGTGGAATTTTTCCTGGCTGTGCGTGATAGCTCTGACATTGGGCGGATCGCGGTTATTGAAAATAAGCCATTCAATAATTATCACCACACCCGAAAAGCCGATTTTTATCTGTTTGAATGCGAGAATGATAAGGAAGCTGCCGCCGCTTTATTTAACGTAGCGGCCGATTGGGCAAAGAAGCGCGGCCTGGATACGATCGTCGGCCCAAAAGGGATGGGTCCGCTCGATGGCTATGGAATTTTGACACTTGGCCATGTGCATCGTCAAACCATGACCATGCTCAACTACAACCACGCCTATTATCAGCAGCTTGTGGAAGCGCAGGGATTTGAGAAGGAGGTTGATTTTGTTTCGTGTTATCTACCAGTGGATAAATTCAAAATTCCTGAGCGTGTGGAGAAGATCGCGGAGCGCGTTATCCAGCGCGGACATCTGGAAGTAAAAAAATTCAAGAATAAAAAAGAATTACTCTCCTGGGCAGATCGGATTGGGATAGCCTACAACAACGCCTTCGTCAATAACTGGGAATATTATCCACTGACGCAGCGCGAGATCGATTTTGTGGTCCAAAATATTATGACCATCGCAGATTATCGCTTGATCAAGATTATTACACATGGTGAGGATGTGGTTGGTTTTCTTTTTGCGTTTCATGATGTGTCTGCCGCGCTTCAACGTGCCAAAGGAGGATTATTTCCGCTGGGTCTGTTCGACATCCTGTCGGAAATGCGCCGGGCTAATACTGTTGCGGTTAATGGGATGGGGATATTGCCTCATTATCAAGGTCATGGTGGCAATGCTTTGCTTTATTATGCGATGGGAAAAACCTTGCTTGAATTCCAGCAATTTGTCCATGTTGAAATGACGCAGGTTGCAGAAACCACTGAGCAAATGCGCGCGGACCTAAAGAATTTGAATGGCATTGAGTATAAAAATCATCGCGTTTATCGAAGGAAGATCTAACAAGGAGTTTTGATGCGGCATCCTCTCAGCTTTATTCCCCGCCATCTTAGGAAATCGCTATTTTATTTTTTCTTTGCCATGACGATCGCGATCTTTGGAGTTTTTAGTCTCTTAGATCAGCCTTTACGAACAGAAGCTGCGCCGCATGGCATCGTTTCTTTTGAACTGGCTGGACAGGTGAAATTTGCGCAAACCATTATCAATTCCTGGGATGAAAATGCACGCCTCTTCACTGCCTTTGGGTTGGGATTGGATTACCTTTTCATGCCGATGTATGCTATGTCCCTTTCTTTTGGTTTATTACTTGCGATCGGCCCTCAAAAAAACCGTTATAACGTTTTTGCTGTATGGATGGGGTGGGGTGCTCTGGTTACCCCATTCTTTGACGCGCTTGAGAATTACATGCTTTGGCGTGAATTGATTGGACCTGTTGTTTCGCCATATCCTCAAATTGCTGCGATCTGCGCTACGATAAAATTTATGCTATTAGTCGCGGGACTTGTTACTGCTTTATCAGGGCGATTGTTCTTAAAATAAATCACCATCAATACAAAAAGAAGTGGAGATTAACCCGCCTCCACTTCTTTTTGTATCATGTCAAATCTCAACGGTTCGCTCCTTCTTTCTTCCTCGCCTTCTGTCTTGCTAAGCGGCAGGATCACATGAAAATGACTACCCGGGAAGTTGATCTCATCATAACCGGGGCTTTCCACGAAAATACGTCCGCCATGCGCTTCGACGATTCCTTTTGACAGTGCCAAACCCAAGCCTGCGCCGTTGCCCTTGAATCGGGATTTGCTTGACGAGTGATTCTTCAATTCACCGGGCTGATAGAACTTGGTAAAGATGATCTCGCGGAAATTAGGGTCAACTCCAACACCCGTATCTGAAACAATTATCTCTAATGCGCCGTTGGGTAAGTTGGCGATCCCTGTGATATGGCGGCCAGTGACTGCGATTCTGCCATTATTTGGAGTGAACTTCCCCGCATTGCGGACAAGGTGGTGGAACAACTTTTTTAGCAAATTTGGATCTGCTTTTACATGCGGAAGGAGCGGCAGGTTAATTCTTACAGATTGCTTTCGATCCTTAAGCATGCCCGCCTGTTCAATACAAACTTCCTTTACTAACTGACTCACATCCACAGACTGGATGTGTAACTTTAAGGAACGCGCGTCAATTTCCGCGATGTCGAACATGGAATCCATGACTTCATGCAAGCGGAGCGTGCCTTCATGGATACCGTTCATGGACTTTTTAAAATTTGGGTCAAGATTGGGGTCTTCCAACAGCATTTCAGTGTACCCTTTGATGATGGTCAGTGGGGTCCGTAATTCATGCGATGCAATGCTGATGAAATCAGATTTAGCCTGATCGATCCGCTGCAGGTCATTATTGTTCTTTTCAAGCGCGTGACGTGTTTGGCGCAGGTCGTAATTTAATCGCACCAAATTATCGACCAGTCGTGCGTTTTCCAGCGCGATCGCTGTCTGGCTGGCATGTGAGCCCAGGATCGTCAGATCTTCTTTTGAGTAACGGTTGCCGCTTAGTTTTGATCCGAATGCCAGGAGACCGATCCATTGTTTTTTGGCGAAAATCGGAAGGTACACCTCGGCTCGTAACTGGGAGAACCAATTCTTCTCTAGGGGTGAGGCTGCTTGCATAGCCGGGAGCAGGTCAAGGTCGTATTGAAGAAGTGCTTTTTGTTCGCGGGTGAAGTAAGAGGCAATGACCCCGTTCTCATCCAACTCCACCGAAACGACCAATCTTTCTTCCGGGGTTCTTGCGGAGCGCAGGCGATAGACCCTGTGGCCATTGGCGTCATCACTTGCATCGACCAGGAAAAGGAACCCGCGGTCAATTTGCATCGCTTCCAAAATGATCCCGACTGCAACGCTCGCGAGTCGATCCATTTCAAGAATATTGCTGATACTTTCACTATACTCATGAATGGTGTGGCTGGTATCATACTGATCGCCCTTTACCCATTTATTTACATTGCGTGAGATCAAGGCCATGATCGGGGAGAAGAATAAGGCTACAAGCAGTGCAATGGAGGCACCTGCCAGCAGGGGGCTGAAATTGGGTTCGTTCCCGAAAATTGCCTGTAATAATAAAAACCCGCCAACATAAAAACTCACGATTGTGAACGCGATCAGAATATAAACCATCACGCGCCGTACGATTTGTTTCAGATCGGGGACATTATGTGTTCCGATGACATACGCCATCAATGCCGCTATGAGCAATCGTATGGGTTGACCTGTGATTTGAATGCCTGAGAAAAGAAGAATATCGTTCGTGAACATCAGAAAGATAATTGGCCACCAATAATTTAAACGATTACGAAATAATTGTTGACTCGCCTCCCTGTTCGCGTTTGCGATTGCTAGAATCAAGCTGACAGAAAAGATCAGCCAGCCTAAAATTGACCAGGAGGTCCCAAGTCGTGAACGGTGAAAAATCAATTCTCCGTTTGTCCAAAGGACATCAGGTAATTGCAGGGCGTTGGTCAGTATCAGCGACAGGCCGAGCATTCCCAGCGCCCAAACGGCAACCCAGATCCACCACGCTTCACGTTTCAGGAAAGTTTGAAGCGCAAGGATAAGCACTGCCGCCAGTGTTAAGGCCAGGTAAGTTTGCACTTCCAAAAAGGCTGCTGTGCCGTCTTTTGCCGATTCCCCATTGCGCCATATCGCTTCGGCAATGTTCATGACCATTGCCAGCAGGGCGTAAAACGCCACAAGCCAGGTTGCGGCTCCGTATCCTTCATCCCTGCGTTGTATCGCAAAAAATATGACAGGCAGGTAGAGTGCCGCTAGCAAAAGTAAAAAGATGAATTGCGCTAATGAATTATTCATGGAGTACGGGAAAGATTTTACCCGAAAAAATTCGATAATAGGTTATCATTGATGCATGTTAATTTCCCGCTCTTCCCGTCTTAAATATAATTTCTCTGCGGAGTTTTTCCGCCCGGACGGACATGTGATCTTTTCTGATCTGGCCTCCGCCCGTGCTTTTGCATCCCAAATGTCAACGCAACATACGGACCCCGTTTCTGCGACTGACCTATATGCATTATCTCTGCTGGACGAGGCGTATCACATCCTCCTCAAATATTTTTACAGCAGATATACAGGTGTAATGGGACGTGCCATGAGCGTTCTGCAATCAAATCTTGGCTCCAAATATGACCTTACGCTCAGTAAGTTCACCGAGGAATTTCCCCCCATGCCGGTCTTTCGCGGTGAAGTGACGGCAGGAGCATACCTATCAACTAATATTCCGCATTTTGGCGATTTTGGACACGGCGTGCGGGCTGCTGCGATTGAGGAAATGTTGTTGATCAAAAATTCGAACAGCAACCCTGCTTTGAAAAAGTACAAAATCCTTGTTGACGAAATCGTCATGGACGGTACTGCTTATCAAGAGGTTATGCAATTATTATTGAATTTTTTTGCTCGTCAGCCGGGCTTTGGAAACGGTGCGCATGGACTGGGTGAAACCCTCATGGATGTGCTTGCCGCTCCGATCAAGGCGTCTCCAGATTCTTTGGAAGGACAATTAAAATTTGTAGTTGAAAAATGGGGATATTTACTTGGCGAGGCATTTTCGGTCCGCATGTGGCGCGGGTTGGATTTCTTACGCGAGGAGATTATTCGCAAAGGGCAGGGGCCGATTGATTCCACAAAAGGCGAAAAATATATTCCAAATTTTGCAGGGTACGAATACGCGGAATATGAACGCTACAGTCCGGACAAGGACTGGATGCCACGCCTGGTCCTCCTTGCCAAGAATACCTATGTCTGGCTGGGGCAGCTTTCCAAAAAATATCAGCGCGACATCACGACCCTCGATCAGATTCCTGATGAAGAACTTGACCTGTTAGCCTCTCGTGGTTTCACCGGTTTATGGTTGATCGGTCTATGGGAGCGCAGCCGTGCATCACAACGCATCAAACAACGCATGGGACAGGATGACGCGGTTGCCTCGGCATATTCTCTTGATTCGTATGATATCGCCGACGACCTTGGTGACTGGGATGCGTTGAACAACCTTCGCTCCCGGGCCTGGTCGCGGGGTATTCGCCTCTCTGCGGACATGGTTCCAAATCATATGGGGATTGATTCCACCTGGGTCAAAGATCATCCGGATTGGTTTTTGTCTTCCCCATATTCACCCTATCCTGCTTATACCTTCGGCTCTGAAAATCTTTCGGATGATTCACGTGTCGGAATTTACCTTGAAGACCATTATTATGACAAGACTGATGCCGCAGTTGTATTCCAACGACGCGATCATCATACCGGGGATGTCCGATATATCTACCATGGCAATGACGGCACTTCCTTCCCGTGGAATGATACAGCTCAACTTGATTACACTAACCCGGTAGTGCGCGAAGCGGTCATCCAGGTAATTCTGCATGTCGCCCGAAATTTTCCAGTCATCCGTTTTGACGCGGCGATGACTCTCGCGAAGAAGCACGTTCAACGACTTTGGTTCCCGGAGCCTGGTGCAGGTGGAGCGATTCCTTCTCGCTCCCAATATGGCATGACCAAGTTTGAGTTTGACGAAAAGGTCCCCGAGGAATTTTGGCGCGAGGTGGTTGACCGCGTAGCCAGGGAAGTTCCTGATACACTTTTACTAGCCGAAGCTTTCTGGTTGATGGAAGGATATTTTGTTCGCACCTTGGGCATGCATCGAGTATACAATTCTGCTTTCATGCACATGCTGCGAGATGAAGACAATGCCAAGTATCGTCAGGCCATCAAGAATACCCTTGAGTTCGATCCACAAATTCTTAAGCGTTATGTAAACTTCATGAACAATCCCGATGAAAAGACCGCTGTCGAGCAATTCGGCAATGGCGATAAATATTTTGGGATTTGTACGGTCTTGTCTACCTTGCCAGGCCTGCCTATGTTTGGTCACGGACAGGTGGAAGGCTATTCTGAAAAATATGGCATGGAGTTCCGCCGCGCCAAATGGGATGAAACTCCTGACGAAAGACTGATTCGCGGGCACGAGTGGCGTATTTTCCCGATTCTTCACCGCCGTTATCTGTTCGCTGATGTCGAGCAATTCCTGCTCTATGATTTTTACTCCCCCAATGGCGACGTAGATGAAGAAGTATTTGCCTACTCTAACCGCTTCAACGATGAGCGCGGATTGGTCGTGTACCATAATAAATTCTCCGACACCCGTGGTTGGATCAAATCCTCTGCCGCGTATATTGATAAGGCATCCGGAAAGACATTGCGCAGGAACCTGGCCGACGGACTTGGTCTGCCGCGCGTTGGATATGTCATTTTCAAAGATTTCGTCACCCAGCTTGAATATATCCGCTCATGCGCTGAGATCTGGGACAATGGCATGTATATTGAATTGGGAGCATACCAATGCCACGCGTTCATGGATTGGCGTTTCGTTGGAGACAGCGAATGGAAGAGCATTTGCGATCAACTCAACGGGGCTGGCGTTTCCTCCATGCAGGCAAAATGGTCTGAAATTTTCACTGTCGTCGAGGAAGTCACGATCGAAGCAAAAATCCCTGCGAAGAAGCGCGCTCCCCGCAAAACAGCTGGCAAGGTAAAAACTGTAAAAAATAAAAAGGAAAAAGTGGTTGCTAAAAAGACAAAGGTGGCAAAGGTGAAAAGCGAAAAGAAAGAAGCCGCAGCCAGCAAACTCGTTACGAAAAAGGCCGTTGTAAAGCCTTCTGTTAAGAAGAAGGAATCTGTTGCCAAGAAAAAGCAGCCAGCTTCTAAGAAGCAGACAGTTGAAAAAATTGTGTCCTTAACACGGACATCTGACAAGAAAATTTCATCCACCGAAAAGCCAATTGTAAAGAAGACGGCAAGAAAAAAAGTCGAAGTAAATAAAAAAACTCCTGGGAGCATCAAATTCTCAGGAGTTTTTCGTTAATAAATTTCGTGTAGTATTTTCAACCCTACAACTCCCATACGAATCCATTAAATTATAGAATCGGTGTTGACTATCACTTTGAAAAGTACTATACTCATCACATCGAGGTAACGCCCATATGCGATTATTTCAGGAAGTACCCAGGTTTGTTGAATGAACACGCGGTTATCTCCGCGTGTTTTTTTATGTAAAAAATATCCAATAAAAAATTAATAAAAGGAGACCTACATCATGGATTACGGAATGATTGGCAAGGTAGAAAAAGCAAAGCGTTATGCCGAGGATAGGCATCGATTCCACTTCAATCAATTTGATCTTAATTTTCACGGCGACAATAGTGAACATCATGTTTCTTATAATAACGGCGTTTTTAATTGCGATTGCGAGTTCTTCCTTACCCATAAGCGCTGCGGTCATTCCATGGCGTTGGAGATCCTGCTTAAAGATATGATCGTTGAAACGGTAGAAGCCTAATACCCATTGAAAATATGAACTGCCCTGCACAAAGTACAGGGCAGTTTTTCTTTTAAGACAAACCGTATTCTCATTAAATCTTAAACATTATGGGGTACAATTTTCTTCATGAAATCACATATTACAAGACGAGATTTCCTAAAACTTGGAAGTCTTACCCTTGGCGGATTGGCGTTTTCGCCATTTATCCCCGGCTTTAAAAGTTTTGACGATAGCTTTGTTGTCCGAATTGCGACTGCTGAAATGCCTGTACGCAAGCAGCCAACTGATGATAGCCGTATTGAACTGACCTGGTATCGTGATGAACTTGTCCATGTTTACGAGGAAGTAAAGGCTGAAGAGCCAAAACATAATCCCATTTGGTATCGCACATGGGGTGGCTATATTCATCGTGGACGGTTGCAACGCGTAAAAACTCTTTATCAAATCCCGCTGCGTACCGTTCCAGAAGGAAAGAGAGTCCTCACTGAGGTTGCAGTTCCTTTTACAACGCCATATCGTTTTTCCAAAGCCTATGGTTGGACGCCCCTTGCCCCGCCATTTTATTATGGCTCTGTCCATTGGGTTGAGGCGATCGAAGAAGGTCCCAAAATGGCTGATTACAGCGGGCCGTGGTATCGGGTATTTGATGAACTCGATTCAAATGTTGGTTTTTTTGTGCCCGCCATTCATCTTCGTGTTTTGCCGCCCTCGACGATGGAACCGATCACGCCGGAAATTCCTTATGAACAAAAACTTATTGAGGTTAACCTGACCACTCAGACCTTGGTTGCGTATGAATACGGCAAATCAGTTTTTGAAACAAATATTTCATCCGGTGTGCCTGGTGGTTCTGTGCGGCCAGGTGAAATTCCCACAAAAACACCGGCTGGAAAATTTACGATCATGGATAAAGTGCCTGCAAAACACATGGGTAATAGTTACTTTAGCAGCGCTACAACGGGCAATTTGCTCGCAGATATGGATAATTATGTGCTTCCAGGCATTCCTTTTTCATCGTTTTTTACAACCCAGGGTCATGCCTTTCATGGTACCTATTGGCATGAAAACTTTGGGCTTCCCATGAGCCATGGTTGTATCAATATGCGCAGCAACGAGGCCAATTGGATCTTCCGCTGGGCAAAGCCGGAGCATTCAGATCAATCAACCTCAAACCATGGCGGAGTTGGTACCATGGTGGAAATCCATTATTAAACTATTTTTTGGATTTCTTTTTTACAGCCAGATTCCCAATCTGAACAGTGTGAAAAAAATATTATCCTAAAGGATACGCTTCGCTATGCCGATACTTAACTGGAAGGGTAAGCACCTTGCCGATCCCGAACCTGCTGCACTTATTCAAGATGCAATTCTCTACCCGAAAGGACGGGGCTATCCCAAAACACTTCCAAATGGCAGAGTAATTCTTGGCGAAAATCTTTCAGTTATGGCTGCCCTTCTTCCAGAATATGAAGGTCGCATTGATTTGATCTATGCCGACCCGCCATTCTTCACGAATCGAAAATTTTCTGCTCGAGTAGGTCGTGGTGAGGACTCTCGTAAGCCTTCAAAATGGAAATTAGCTGAAGGTTATCATGATGATTGGTCTGATCTGGATTCGTATTTACAATTTTTGTTCGACCGCCTTGCATTAATGGTACGTTTACTTTCACCAAACGGTACTTTGTATCTTCATCTTGATTGGCATGCAGATGCCTATGCCCGATTAATATTGGATGAATTGTTCGGCAGGGAGGGGGTTTTCATAAACGAGATAATCTGGACGTATCATGGCCCCTCTCCGATCAGAACTGCCTTTAATCGTAAACATGACACGATATTGGTTTACGCAAAGGGCAGGGACTATACTTTTAATGCGGATGCGATTCGTGAACCATACAACCCAAACACGATCGCTACATTTAAATCTTCAAACAAGGCTGGGTTTGGCAAGGTCCCTGACCTTGAACGCGGCAAAGTCCCGGAAGATTGGTGGTATTTTCCAGTTGTCGCGCGTTTACATAATGAAAGAACTGGGTATCCAACGCAAAAACCCGAAGCTATGCTCGAACGTATCATTCGCGCTTCTTCAAATAAAGGGGATCTGGTTGCCGACTTTTTTTGTGGTTCCGGGACAACTTCTGTCGTGGCTGCGAAGAACGACCGTAAGTTTATTACGAGTGACGAATCTGTCCGTGCCGCGTATACCGCGCGTAATAGGCTGGTTGAAACACAGGCTGTTTTTTCACTTGAGCGTGATTCCTTAATTAAGAATAATACGTCATATTCCGCAAAAAAAATCAACTTGTTTGTTAGTGCGGATTCTGTCCGCTTAAAAACCATTCTTGATGTGGACTTTTGGGAGGTTGACCCTGACTGGGATGGGGAAGTATTCAAGAGCGCGGCGCAGGCTCAACGGCCCGTGCGAAGCGGTGAAATTCCCCTTGAATTAAAAATAAAAATCGGGCGCAGAGTTTGCGTCCGATTGGTAACGGTTCAAGGAAAAGAAATTCAATTAGATGTCTAGGCGGTAGCCCACGCCGCGAATAGTTTTTAATAATTTCGGATTATCGGGATCAAGCTCGATGGCGCGCCGCAACCAGGAAATATGCACATCAAGAGTGCGTGTATCGCCGGTGTAATTTGTTTCCCATGCTTTTTTAAATAGCGGTTCACGTTCCACCACTTCGCCATGTTTTTCCATTAATAGGTTTAGTAATGTGACAAGACGCGGAGTGAGTTTTGTGCTCTTCCCAAGACAGCGTACGCGCCGTTTCTCAAGATCAAGTCTAATAGGCCCAACGTGTAAAACATTTTTCCCGTCACCGGGCAAAAGAGGTTTGATACGGTTGACTAGTTTTTGAACGGTGAATGGTAATGCAAGTACAGCATCTGCTGCATCTTTACTAACTTCATTGTCGTTTTCAAGGATGAGGATGATCGGAAGTTTCGGGTCCTTCTCGCGAATGGACTGGCAGATACGCAGACCTGTGCTTCTCAATGATGCAGCGTTTACAACAACAAGGCTCGGGCTGACTTCTTTAAGACGCGCTACTGCTTTGCTGCCGTTTTGGGCGATTTGTACATCAAATCCCTTCTTCTGCAAATCTGAAGCAAAGGAAGGGATTTCTGCATGTCGGGCTTCAATGACCAAGAGTGTGGTGGTCTTCATAATATTTTTTGATAATGCCTGTTTTCAATGGATTAAGATTTCATGTAACAAATTTATTTTACGTTTCGTATTTGTTAAGGTTTTTTATTATACACTAAATCTTAACAAATTGCTTTAATCGATAGTACTATTGCATTATGGTTCATACTTAATTTGTTATTCCTGTGATTTATTTTTTTAATATGGCTTGACTATTCTATATTCGTTATGGTATCATCTTGTTTCATTCGATGCGGGGTGGAGCAGTGGCAGCTCGTCGGGCTCATAACCCGAAGGTCACAGGTTCAAGTCCTGTCCCCGCTACTCAAAGATAACCAGAGACCACCGGTCTCTGGTTTTTCGTTAACCCGGGGGATTGCGATAATAAATTTCATCCAAAAAGCAGAAAATCGCATGAACCGAAAACCGTCAAACTCGTCAGTACTATTAAGCCAGGCCATAGAGGGGTTTATGGCCTTCAAGTCGGCCGAGGGGCTGACCGAGCGATCGCTCGACTCTTACAAGCTCAATATGCCAAAATGTTAAACGCCTCGGATCGCCTGCCTCGGGACGTCCAAAGTTAATCCTTATACAATTATTGAAAAAAACCGACTTGGAAAGTCGGTTTTTTTAATTCAACTACTGGGCAATATGCCTATTAAGACCATGGGTGAAATTAAACGTATTTTGAAACCATAACATATTGTTAATATTATCCCCCTCGAATCTTATATAATATTTAAAAAATTAAAACAGGTGACTACAGTGGAAATTTTATACAGTGAAATTCAGGATAGTATCCGTGAGATAAAATTAATTGGCAGGTTGGATATTTTCGGATCAGAAAAGATTGAGATCAAATTTGCGGGCTATTGTGCGGGTGAAAAGCCACTTGTGGTGGTTGATTTAACCAAAGTCGAGTTTATTGCCTCAATTGGTATTCGTCTCCTGGTTCTAACGGCGAAATCAATTGCAAGTCGTGGGGGGAAAATGGTCTTACTTAACCCGATCCCAGAGGTATTTCATATCCTCGAATTGACAGGCATCCCAGCCATCATTCCGATTTATTCCCAACTTGAGTCTGCAAAAGCAGTATTGATGGCATCCTAGTGGAATGTTCGATAAGTAATTCAACATAGTCATGATAATTTTTTCTCTGCCCATTTGTGCAAGTCACGCCGTGTCCATGACCAGTTAATAGGATAAGCCCACATATATATTCTGATTGTCAAGAGGATCAGTTCTTATTCATGCCTCGTGAACTTTTCTGGCTGATCTATATATCACATATCACTTTTTTAGGAATTAATCAGGGCAAGGAGGAATTAATCTAAGATCAATCCCTCCTTGCTGAGAGAGATACGCGACCATAATAGGTCGCTTTTTTATATTACACATTAATTCCTAAAATATATTAACAAATAGTAATGGGTGGATTAATAATGGGTTTAAGATGCAACTCTTAATGAAACATTTACAAAATTGGAATAATTTATTAACCCATATTGCTCCTGATACGCATACACTGTCATCGAGATAAAAAATATCATAGGAGAATAGAAAAAATGCTAACCAGAAAGATGTACGTTTCATTATTGATGGGTTTGATCATCACTTCCTTGCTTGCCGCGTGCGGTGCGCCTGCCGCCCCTGCAGCCAGTGATTGGTCAGTAGTCAAATCTGCCGCAGATGGCGGCGGTATGGACGCGTTGGTTGCGGCAGCCAAAGCCGAAGGTGAGCTCAACGTGATCACCCTCCCGCGCGATTGGTGCAATTACGGCGAAATGATCGATACCTTTGGCACGAAATACGGCATCAAGGTAAATTCACTTAACCCAGACGGCGGTTCGGCTGATGAAATTCAGGCCATTATCGACAACAAAGAGAATAAGGGACCTCAGGCTCCTGACGTGATTGATGTCGGTCCTGCTTACGGCCCTCTTGCCAAGGAACAAGGCTTGATCACCCCCTATAAAGTCGCCACCTGGGACACAATCGAAGGCACCAATGATCCCGATGGCTACTATTATGTCGATTATAGCGGCATCATGGTTCTCGAGGTCAACACCGATGTGGTTAGTGAACTTCCAACCAGCTACGCTGATCTGAACAATGAGAAATATGCGGGTCAGGTTGCTCTTGCAGGTGATCCCCGTGCCTCAAATCAGGCGGCCCAGTCTGTTTACGCGGCTTCCCTTGCCAATGGCGGAAGCCTCGATGATATCAAGCCCGGTTTGGAATTCTTCAAGCAATTGAACGAAAAAGGCATCTTGCTTCCCTTGATCGCTGACTCTGGCGTGATCGGCAAAGGCGAAACCCCCATTACTTTCCAATGGAGCTGGAACGCATATGCCAACAAGGATAGCTTTGCTGGTAACCCGAATATCGAGATCGTGTATCCCACCGATGTTAACTGGGGTGGTTATTACTATCAGGCAATTAGCGCGTACGCTCCTCATCCTGCCGCTGCCCGCTTGTGGGAAGAATATCTATACTCAGACGATGGTCAGGCTACATGGGTTAAGGGGTATTGTGCTCCCGCCCGCCTCGCCGACCTGAATGCCCGCAACGTCCTTTCTGACGAACTGAAAGCCAAACTTCCCGATCCGGCTCTCCTGGCTGCTTCGATCGTACCAAGCGGCGACCAACTCAGCGCTGCGCGTGCTGCGATCAAAGAACAGTGGGACTCTGTCGTTGGTGTTGATATCAAGTAAGCGTATTGAGTCCATTCAATAATAGTGTTTGATTTGTGGCGTGGCTCGGATAAAACTGAGCCACGCCATTCTCAATAGAAAAGGCCGCCATGGAAAATTCTCAGATCCAACAAGCTTCAAAAAAAGCCAAGTTATTAGATATCCTTGGAACCTGGATCGGGGTTGTCCCGTTCTTTATTTTTATTTTTGTTTTTTTGATCATGCCTTCCACGAATTTATTTATTGGCGCATTTCAAGATTACCAGGGGAATTTCACTTTTGAAAATATTATTGGATTAAAAGACCCTGCCATTCTCAAAGCATACTCTGTCAGTTTGCAGGTAAGCATTATCACCTCGCTGGTTGGCTGCGTTTTTGGATTCTTTGTAGCCTACGCAATCACGATCGGCAAAGCTCCCAAATGGATGCGGAATATCTTGATGACCTTTTCCGGGTTGGCTGCCAATTTTGGCGGCGTACCGTTGGCTTTTGCCTTCATTGCAACCATTGGCCGCACCGGATTTATTACGGCAATCCTGAAGAACATTTGTTTTCCAGACGCTGCCGGTGTCCTGTCCTGTCCGATGGATATTTATAAAAACGGATTTACTCTGTATGGTGTTCTCGGTCTCACACTTGCCTACACCTATTTCGAGTTCCCTTTAATGGTTTTAATTATTACGCCCGCGTTGGAAGGATTGAAGCGCGAGTGGCGCGAAGCGTCCGACAACCTAGGCGCCAATTCGGTGCAGTATTGGCGGCACGTTGCATTTCCAGTATTATGGCCGTCGATTCTGGGAGCGGGTCTTCTTTTGTTTGGAAGTGCTTTTGGCGCATACGCAACCGCCCAGGCATTAACCGGCGGCAGTATTTATCTGGTGACCATATTAATCGGTCAACAGATCCGCGGGGATGTGCTGGGTAATCCCAACCTGGGATATGCGCTGGCGTTTGGGATGGTTGTCATTATGAGTATCACGATCGCGGGTTATACGATCTTACAGCGCCGCACGGCGCGGTGGTTGAAATCATGAAACTTCCTCGCTTTAATTTCTGGGGCTTGTTTTGGGGCACCCTCGCACTGCTATATTTCTTTGTGCCCATGTACGGCACCCTCGACTTCTCGCTTCGAATGCAAAAAGGGTTGATCAGCCTACGCGCGTATCAAATCGTGTTGGGCGACCCACAATTCGTGGATAGCTTTCTTTATTCCGTAACAATGGGTGTAATTACGGTGATCGTTAGCATCTTGATCTTCATGCCTACAACATATTGGATCTATTTGAAGCTTCCAAAACTACGCCCGCTGGTCGAGATCATCACCATCCTGCCATTTATTATCCCGGTCATTGTGTATGTCTTTGGCTTAATTCGCACCTATAGCAAGCCGCCTTTTCTGTTGACACTATCTCCATTGGGAACTGATTTTTTGATAGCCGGCGGATATGTGATCCTTTCCATGCCTTATATGTTCCGCGCCATTGATGTTGGCATGCGGTCCATTGATGTGCGCACCCTTACCGAAGCATCGCAAAGCCTGGGGAGTAACTGGCTGCAAACTCTGGTCAATGTCATACTGCCAAATTTAAGGGTTGCCCTTTTAAGCGGATCTTTGATCACTTTCGCAACCGTAATAGGCGAATTGATCCTGGCTGACTTTTTATTCCGTCCAGCCTTCGGCCCGTACATGACATCCATTGGAACCACCAAAGCATACGAGCCCGCTGCGCTGACCATTATGAGTTTTGCGTTGACCTGGGTGTGTCTTGGCGTGATCCAGTTGATCAGCCGCGGCGATACCAGTCAACAACTGACCGGCCGCTAGAAAAAAATTGAGGTCAAAAATGTCCTTCCTTACACTTACCCACATCAACAAGATATTTGCAGATATGCCCGCTGTTGAAGATTTCAACTTAAGCGCTGAACAAGGTGAATTTGTATCCTTTCTGGGACCCAGCGGCTGCGGAAAAACCACCACCCTGCGTATGATCGCCGGGTTTGAATTGCCCACTTCTGGTCATATCACGATCGCTGGCCAGGATCTAACATACGTACCCCCGAACAAACGCAATGTTGGAATGGTATTCCAATCCTATGCCTTGTTTCCCAACATGACCATCGCAGATAACATCGGCTACGGATTAAAGGTGGCTGGGAAGACAAAGGCTGAGATCAATGAGCGTGTTGATGAAATGCTGGATCTTATCCACCTTGAGAATTTTAAGGGACGTTATCCTTATCAGCTTTCCGGCGGGCAACAGCAACGTGTGGCATTGGTGCGCGCATTGGCGATACGCCCGCAAATATTATTGCTTGATGAGCCTCTCTCCGCCCTGGATGCCAAAATCCGCGTGGAATTGAGGCAGGAAATTCGCCGAATTCAACAACAATTAGGCATTACAACAATTTATGTTACCCACGATCAGGAGGAAGCGTTATCGCTTTCAGATCGTGTGGTGGTCATGAGCCAGGGACGGATGGAACAGGTTGGAAAACCCTCCGAGATCTATTCATATCCGGCCACAGAATTTGTTGCCAAATTTGTCGGGCAGATCAATTTGCTGCCTGGTGGACGTCGTTGATCCGCCTGAAGGCCTGGTAAAGATCGGCGGACAGTCTTTGCGAACCAGTAGAGCCATGAATCAAGCGGATGGCGGTCATCCCATTCGGCTGGCGATCCGCCCCGAGGAATTAAACCTAGGATTTTCCGAAGGCGCGAATAATCTTCATGGAAAGGTCGAAGCGATTACCTATCTTGGCTCCATCATCCGTATTCGTATTGATGTGGAAGGTCATTTAATTTCCATGGATATGTTCAATGAAAGAAAGATGGAAATCCCCAAGGTGGGAGACCCGTTCAATGTGAACTTCGATGCTGAAGCATGTTGGCTGTTGTAGGAATTGATCAGCATACTCTTGTGAGGAGAATCAATCTTGAAACCGTATTACATAATTTTCACGATCATTCATTTGCTGTTGGCAGTTTTAACCAACAATAAAAACAAAAAAGCTTATACCTTATATCTTTTGGGAGAAACCCTGGGATGTAGCAGCACAGGTGTCAAATATAAAGATAATTCTGACCCGGATTTCGATCATAATACAGAATCCGAAAGCGATTACAACTCCCGCGCCCTGCTCCTCGAGCAATAAAAAAATTCGTCCCATCAAAATCAAAAATACCCGCGTGTGATTGGATCATCATTACAATAAAGGAGCTAACAATGTTTTTAGGATTGGATGTACTATCTAGTCAACTCTCGTCATGGAAGGATAAAGCCCTGTTCACTCCAGGTCCGCTGACCACTAGCCGATCTGTCAAACAGGCGATGCTTCGCGATCTTGGATCACGGGACGCTGAATTCATTGGCATTGTGAAGGATATCCGGCGGAAATTGGTTTCACTGGGCGCTGGTGCTGAAGAATATACTTCGATTTTAATGCAGGGCAGCGGTACGTTTGGTATAGAGGCAACGCTTTCGTCCGTAATTCCTCAAGACGGCAAATTGTTGATCTTGATCAATGGCGCGTATGGAAAAAGAATCCTAAAGATCGCAAACATTCATCGCATTTCCACGGTTGAATTAACCTTCGCGGAGAATGTTCAGCCCGATGCAGAGACCCTTGAACGAACTTTGCAATCCGATCCTGGTATTACTCACGTTGCGGTGATCCATTGCGAGACCACGACTGGCATCATTAATCCGATCGAAGCCTATGGACGGATCGTCAAGCAGCATAACTGCACCTACATCGTGGATGCGATGAGCAGTTTTGGCGCATATCCCATTGACCTGAAAGCCTGCGGGATAGATTTTTTGATCTCTTCCTCCAATAAAAATATCGAAGGGGTGCCCGGTTTTTCCTTTGTGCTCGCCAGAAGAGAATCTCTGGCGAGCACAAAAGGGCTTGCCAGAACGTTGAGCCTTGATCTCTTCGCGCAATGGGAAGGACTCGAAGGGGACGGACAATTTCGATTTACCCCGCCAACTCACGCCTTGCTCGCATTCCATCAAGCCTTGCTCGAATTGGAACAGGAAGGAGGAGTTTCAGCCCGCGGCGCCCGTTACAGGAAGAACCATGAGATGACTCTTTCGGCGATGCAAAAGATGGGATTTAAACCCTACCTCAAGCCGCAGGACCAGGGTCATATCATTACATCATTCCATTATCCCGATCATCCAAATTTCAATTTCCAGCAATTCTATGAACGGCTGAGCGACAAGGGCCATGTGATCTATCCTGGCAAGTTGTCATATGCTGATTGTTTTCGCATCGGACATATCGGGCGGCTTGGGGTTGCGGATGTAAAATCGCTTCTATCGGCAATCGCCAAAACACTGGTTGAGATGGATATAAAAATTTCTGAAAAAGTTGAGGAATAAGAAAATGGATTTCATTTATCGTCGTTCGTACCGTGGGCCGCTTCAGGCCGTCATTTTAGATTGGGCAGGCACGGCGGTTGACTTCGGTTCATTCGCCCCAACCGCTGTTTTTCTGCGCCTGTTTGAGAGCCGGGGCGTGAAGATCACAGCGGATGACGCTCGTTCAGGCATGGGATTAATGAAGAAGGATCACCTTCGGACCATCCTTGCGCGCCCTGCTGTTGCAGAGATATGGAAAGTAGAACACGGTTATCCGGCGTCCGAAGCTGATATTGATCACCTGTTCAATGACTTTGTGCCGATGCAGACTTCCGTTCTGAAAGAGTTCGCAACCCCGATTCCCGGTTTATTAAGTGTTGTAAAGGAATTACGCGAACAGGGATTAAAAATTGGAACCACCACAGGGTACCTCCGCGCCATGATGGAAGTGCTTGCACCGCAGGCCAGGAAAAATGGCTATGAACCGGATTGCATCTTCTGCCCCGATGAAGTCATTGCCGGTCGGCCTTTCCCGTGGATGTGTTACGAAAATGCCATTCGACTGGGTGTCTATCCCATGCAGGCGATGGTCAAAGTTGGTGATACGCTCGTTGACATTGAAGAAGGGTTGAATGCGGGTATGTGGACAGTGGGCTTGTCAATGACTGGAAACCTTCTGGGTTTGACTCATTCAGAATACAAAGCCCTTTCAAAAAAGGAAAAAACGGATGCGCGCAAAAAAACCGAACCACAACTTTATCAAAGTGGGGCTCATTTCGTGATTGACGGTATTTGGGATTTGCCAAAGGTCTTGGAGGATATTAATTTTCTTCAAGCTCAAGGCGAACGTCCGTAATGGAATCGACGGACATTGTTATTATCGGTGGCGGTGTACTTGGGGGAGCGGTCGCTTTTTATTTGGCAAAGCAAAACGCAGGTCGCGTTATAGTTCTTGAACGCGATCTATGCGCTCAGGGGAATTCGAGCCTGGCGGCGGGACTTTTGACGAGCGGTCGCTTTAAGAGGCATTTGATCCCCATGGTTCTTGAAACCTATCAGGCGATTGATGAGATTGAGCAGATCACTGGTAGCTCATTGGGCATGCGCCAAACGGGCTGTTTGTATGCCACGGTCTCTCCGGAAAATCAAAAGGAAATTCAAGAACTGGCTCTCATCTCTTCCCAGGCGGGTCTAAAAGTGGAACGGCTGGACAGTTCTGATGCGGCTCATCTTATTCCCTGGCTGCAATTACCCGGGGATAGTAGTATCTTATTTATGCCCGATGATGGATACATTGACGGGTATACTCTTGCGAGTGGGTATCTAAAATCAGGCATGCAAATGGGTGTCGATGTCCGTGAACAAACGTCCGTTCTGTCCATTTGCCGCAAGGGTGACCGCATCACAGGAGTGAGGACCTCAAAGGGGGATATCTCGTCGGCTATCGTAATTGATGCCGCGGGTATCTGGGCAGGCTTATTGGCCAGTGAGATCGGTGTCGCCCTGCCAATGGCGCCCGTGCGCAGCCATTATTGGATCACTGCAATGCACCGATCGATCTCGGATAATCAACCTTTCCTGATTCTGCCTGATGCGCATGCGTACGCCCGCCCTGAGTCGAATCGGCTATTATTTGGATTTCGCGAATCACGATCGGTCAGCGTCAATCCCCGCCAATTACCTGAAAATATGACCGGCTATACCTTCAATCAGGACCCAAATGGATGGGAATCTCTGCTTGAGGGGATGCCTGATTTTGGCAAATTCATTCCGCTTGCCGAAGAACTCGAAATTTCAAATTACATCCGCGGGCTTTCTAATTACACTCCCGATGGGAACTTTGCCTTGGGCGGGTTTCCAGCACTGGAAGGATTCCTGGCTGCAACAGGCTGCGCCGGGGCTGGGATCGCCATGTCTGGTGGGATCGGGCGTCTCATGGCTGACTTGGTATCGGGTTCCGTTCCATTTGTCGACCCTTCACCGCATCGTATTGACCGCTTCGGGGAGATTGATCCTTTTGATTCGGATTTTATCCAACGCTGTGCGGACGCAAGATCAGGCAAGCTCACCGGTTAGAAAATTGTTTACAGCCGGAAAATAGGATTTGAGGTAAGAATTTTGCCGCTGTACATTTTGCGGTAGAGAATAATATAAACAGCCTCCCTCAGAAGAGAGGGAGGCTGTAAAGTTCAATTATTATCGGTCACAAAAGGGGTTATTTTGTAGTTTTATAATTTTTCCAAAACTCATCATCCGTGGACTTGATCTCGCCCATCTCGCCTGTGACAATGAAGACCGTGCGTTCACAGATATTGGTCACGCGGTCCGCGACACGCTCCAGGTTGTGCGCCACCCATAATAACCAATTGGCTCGTTCAATGGATCTCGGGTCTTGAATGACATACATCATCAACTCGTGATAGACCTGGTTGTAGAGCGCGTCCACCTGATCATCCTCCACCGGAATGGACTTGGCTGTTTCCACATCTTCGTTAATAAAGGCGGTCAGGGCGCGGTGGAGCATACTAACACCGATTTCTGCCATGCGTGGGACATCGATCAGCGGCTTGAGCAAAGTCTCCTCACCCATGCGAACGTTGATGTTGGCGATACCCTTGGCATAATCACCCATGCGTTCGAGTTCGGATATGATCTCCATGGTGGAAGCCAGCAGACGCAGATCGTGCGCCATGGGCTGCTGTGTGGCGATCAGGACCATCAATTGATTCTCGATGTCGAATCGTTTTTTGTTGATCAGCGCATCTCCGGCAATGACCTTTTCCGCGCCTTTGATGTCACGCTTCTTCAGCACGTCCACAGAAGTGAGAATGGCTTGTTCCACCATGCTGCCCAGAAGAAGTACCTCATCTTTAACTTGCTGTATCTCGTGTTCAAATGTTTTTCGGATCATGATATTCCTCTTTTTTAATTCGTCTTACGAAAGTCACTCGGTATGATGTTTTGTTGAGTCAGCCAAATGCACATGCGTTCTTCAATTTGATCGCGCACGCGGCGGGTGGATGCGAGGCGCTGTTCTTCATCAAATTTGGCGGGGTCATCGAACGGCCAGTGTTCATGAGTCCCCATGTTGAGGAATATAGCGGGACAATTTTCCTCGGCATCCGCGCACACAGTGATGACGTATCCGAAGTTGACCCTGCCCATGTATTCCATTACGGATTTTGACCATTGGCTTGAGATGTCGATCCCGACTTCGCGCATCACTTCCTGGACCTCGGGCAGGATGCTGCCCTTGGGCTCAGTGCCAGCGCTGAAAACTTCGAAATGCTCCCCCGCTAATGCGCGCAAGAGTCCCTCCGCCAGTTGACTGCGCGCTGAGTTGCCTGTGCAAAGAAAAAGTACTTTGGTTTTGTTCATATTATTTTCCTATCCTTCATTGCGAGGAGGATGCGCGAAGCTTCCCGACGATGCAATCTCCTGAGATGTTGGAGTTTGCTTCGCGAAGTGCGCTCGCAATGGCATGTTACCCAAATCTTCCCGTGACATAATCTTCAGTGCGTTTGTCTTCGGGGTTGGTGAAGATGCGTTTGGTCTCGGAAAACTCGATCACCGTGCCGGAGCGGGAACCTTCCTTATCCAGCATCATCATGGCGGTGTAATCGGATACGCGCGCCGCTTGCTGCATGTTGTGCGTGACGATGATGATGGTGTAGTTTTTCTTAAGCTCCTGCATCAATTCTTCAATACGCAGTGTGGAGATCGGGTCAAGCGCGGAAGCGGGTTCGTCCATGAGAATGATCTCGGGTTGAATGGCGATCGTGCGCGCAATGCATAGGCGCTGCTGCTGTCCGCCTGAAAGCTCGTAAGCGCTCTTCTTGAGCACATCCTTCACTTCATCCCACAGCGCCGCTCCGCGCAGGGATTGCTCCACAAGTTCATCCATGTTTCCTTTGAAACCATTGATCTTCGCGCCCCAGGTGATGTTCTCATAGATGGATTTCGGAAATGGGTTTGGCTTTTGAAACACCATGCCGATCTTGCGGCGCACTTCCACTGGGTCAATATCCTTGCCATACAGGTTTTGTCCCTGCAAAAGGATTTCACCCGTCACATGGCTGCTGGGTACGAAATCGTTCATGCGGTTGAAAGCGCGTAACAAGGTTGACTTGCCGCAGCCTGACGGACCGATGATGGCAGTCACCTTTTGTTTTTCGATCTTCATATTCACTTCACTCACTGCGGCGAAACTTCCGTAGAAGATAAAGAGGTTTTTTGTTTCAATTGCGATTTCTGGTGTTTGAATATTTTCCATGGGTCACTTCCGGGTTAGTACTTTCTTTGGACGCGGTTGCGCAATAGGATCGCACTTGCGTTCAAGGTGAGGAGCAGGATGAGCAAAACGATGATGGCAGCTGCTGCGATGGAATGGAATTCTGATTGTGCGCGCGTTGTCCATTGATAGATCTGGATCGGCAGGGCCGTGAACTTCGAGAATGGACCGTCGGGGTCGATACTGATAAAGGTGGATGCGCCTACCACGATCAGCGGAGCGGTCTCGCCGATTGCGCGCGAGACTGCCAGAATGCTGCCGGTCAGAATCCCGGGCAGGGCGTTCGGCAAAACATGATGCCAGACCGTCTGCCACCTGGTCGCGCCAACACCAAAGGCGGCCTGACGTAAAGAATCAGGCACGGCCTTGATGGCTTCCTGGGCATTGATGATGATCAGCGGCAGGACCAGCGTGCCCATTGTCAGCCCGGCGGATAGGATGGTGCGCCCGTTCGAATCTGTGACGCCGAACAGGCTTCCGCTTGTAAAGGGTTCCAGTGCCCGCACAAAGATCGCAAGACCCAACATGCCGTATACAATACTTGGCACACCCGCGAGGTTGTTAATATTGGTTTGAATGATGTTGTTGATAAAGTTCTTGCTGGCATATTCCTGAAGATAGATCGCCGCGCCGGTGCCGATGGGCAGTGCGAATAGGATGGCGATCCCTACCATCCATAACGATCCAAGGATGGCGGTACGCACTCCCGCAAACTCAGCTTTTGAAGACATGGGCGTGCTGAGGAATACCGGTGTCAGCCACGAGCGGAATTCCAGTTTCGCGTCCGGATATTGCTTTGCCACTTCGGCTTTGATCTCATCAGCCCGGAAGATCGAATCAGTCATCGACCAGGTTTGTTGTGTGTCGATCTGGATCAGGCGTTCCAGCACCAGCGTGTACAGATCTGACTTGGAGCGTTTGGTCATCGGCTTTTCGTTATCCAACTTGGTAAACGCGCCCTGGGAAAGATTGGTCGTGAGAATTTCCAGCAATTCCTGTTGAGTCAGATCATCCAATGCTTTCGTGGTGAATGAGGCCGGGTCTTTTTTATATTCATAGGCGACATAACCGAACGCGCCGTCAACAACATTGTACAGCAGTGCGATCAGGCTCAAGATGGCGATCGCAAGCGCAGAGAAGAATATCCCCTGCCAGATGCTTGCTGTGCGATAACGCCCGCTCAGCGATTTGTGGAAGGCTTCATCCTTTGGGTAGTGGTTTTGATTCATTCGTACCTCTGGCGGAATCTGTTGATGATAGCCTGGCTGACGAGGTTCAAGACTAACGTCACAAGGAACAACATCAAAGCGATCGCGAAAAGACTGTTGTAATCGATCGAGTTGTAGCTCAGGTCTCCGCCGCTGATGCGGGCAATGTGGCCGGTCATGGTCTCAGCCGCTTTGTATGGATTGAAGGTGAAATTGGGGCCGGAGCCTGCGGCAACCGCCACGATCATGGTCTCGCCGACAGCGCGGGAGATCCCGATGATCAGCGCCGCGCCGATGCCGGATAATGCGGCAGGCAGGACGACCTGAATGCTGGTTTCGAACTTTGTCGCGCCCATGGCATACGCGCCTTCACGCAGGGAGCGGGGCACTGCGCTCAATGCGTCTTCGCTCATGGATGAGATCAGCGGCAGGATCATGATGCCCATGACAATCCCGGCGGAAAGCATGTTGTATACTTCCACATCTTCACCAAGAATTCTTTGCAGGAGCGGGGTCATGAAGAGCAGGGCAAAATATCCGTACACAACCGTTGGGATGCCTGCCAGGATCTCGAGGATGGGTTTTAACGTTGAGCGCGCTTTCGCGGAGGCGTATTCACTTAGAAATATCGCAGCCGCCAGTCCGAGTGGAAGCGAGACCAGTATGGCGATCAGGCTTGTGATCATGGTTGAGGTCACTAGCGGCCAGATCCCAAACTTCCCGATCCCCGGCGACCATTCTGTTGTGCCGAAGAATTTTGCAAAGGTCACTTCCGGGTCGCCGAAGAACAGCCAGGCTTCCTTGCCCAGTTCGTAGACAATGGCGAGTGTAATGAAAATGGATAAAAACCCTGCCAGAAACAGCAGGCTTTGAATCACACTTTCTGCAGGCCGCATTTTCTTTTTCAAGTCGAGCGGACGGAAAGATCGATTTTCCATGATTGTGTTTTCTTGTTTCATTTTCGCTCATCTTCCATGGCGTTTGAGAACGCCTTTATGAAGCAATCTTGTGCCCAACAGTGATCGGGATAAATACTCTTAAGAGGAGAAGATTTTGATATTGAGTTCTGTTGGGCCTTCTTTCAAGCAATCCATACTCAATATACCTGAAGGCTCCCGATCATTAGACTAGCTTTATACAGCAAGAATGGGCTGGCCCCATTTTTGGAGACCAGCCCAAATATACTATTTTTTATTTCTTACTTTACGGCAGATGTAAAAGCGTCCATGGAAGCCTGAAGGTCTGCGGCGGGAGCGGGGAAGTAACCGATATCGGTGATGTTATCGTTGACATTGCTCAGGTAGAAGTAAATGAAAGCAGCGACCTGGGGCTTCTCTTTGAGGATATTGGCATCCGAGTAGAGGAAGAGCGGGCGAGAGATGGGGTAGGAACCATCATCCACGGTGGTCTGGTTGGGCTCAACACCTTCGACAGCCACAGCCTTCAACGCGCCGGAATTCTCAGAGAAGTATGCAAAGCCAAAGTAGCCGATGGCGTACTTGGAGCCTTCCACGCCCTGGACGAGCACGTTGTCGTCTTCAGAGAACTGAGCGCCAGCAGCGCCGAGAAGAGCTTCTTCGCCAGCTTTGGTGTCGGCTTTGCCGTCAGCATTGAGGTACAAAGGAGCAACCACAACTTCATTGAAGTAATCGAAGGTGCCGCTGTCGGCGCCCGGTCCGTAGACCAAAATGGTTTCGGCCGGGAAGGAAGGATCAACTTCATTCCACTTGGTGTATTGAGCGGTGAAGATCTTGCCAAGCTGTTCTTTGGAGAGGGCGGTGACGAAATCATTGTCAGCGCTCACAACCACGGTCAGGGCATCGGTGCCGACACGGAATTCAATCGGGGTGCGAGCAGGGGAGAGGGCAGCACAAGCTTCCACTTCACTGTCTTTGATCTTGCGGGATGAATTGGCTACATCCGTTTCACCGGTCTTGCAGAAGCGCTCCAAGCCAGCGCCTGAACCGATACTGTCAACGGTGATGTTGCCGGTGTAACCTTCGTTCTGGAAGAGTTCAGCCATGCGCTCGGAAAGAGGGAACACGGTCGAGGAGCCGGCGGTGCGGTGATGTCGCCCTCAACAGCGTCAGGGGCGTACATTGCCATCGGGTCTTCAACAACGGCGACAGTTGCTTCTACAACGACAGGGGCTTCTGTGGCGGGGCGCCGACCGTGTTCTTAATAACAGCCGCCCTTGGGTGGGAGCGGGCGGCCTTCGGAGATCCCAACAAACATTACTACGTAACAATCTTGGACATTTCTATTTTGTCCAATAGTATTATCTTATAATTTTATGATAACTTACCCCTTTATTTTCGACCTCTTGGAGGACAAGGGAGAACAGGTTAACGTCTTGTTAAGAATAGGGCGATCCCTTCAGGATAAACAGGTATGTAAATCGGTTAAACCGGGCACGCTGTGATCGGAGTATGTCGCACAGTTGGCGGAGTGGAAAGCGCTGGTGTTGGGATTGCCAGAAGCTCAAGGTATTGAGGTCTGAAGTGGCGTGATAGGTGGTCAGGTCAATCTGCAGCGGCGTGAGATTGGGCAACAGTTTTACCTTCCATAATTTACGCCATGGCCGCCTCGCTCATGTTGAACAACCGCAGTCATTGGTGAATGTCAGCAAATATCTTGGATACTCTTCCAACGACTGTGGCTGCTGAAATCAACGCACATGTAATGTCGGGGCTTGGAAAAAAGCAGATAGCGTTTTTAATAAATTGATTCCAAACCGAGAGTAACAAAAAAGACGGGTCTTGAAGCACGTGCTTTCGATGTGCCTCATGCTCGTCCTGTGCCGATTCTTGATGCGCTGACAGTGTGCGAAACGGTCAAACTGCCCCCAATATAGAATTCATCCGATATGTAGTGCCCGGCAGGTAGTCGAACCCGGAACCTACTGATCCGAAGTTCCAACCCTTCTTGTGCAGACTGTTTTTTTGCGCTAAACAGTCTATTTTTCATAGAAAATTGCCTTAAAAACGAAATTATTTTACGAGTCTGTCCAAACAATTTTACGGTGGGTATACTTTTATTTTATGATAATCAGTAAATGAACTAGCCTCCTTATTGTATCCCGCTTACATCAGTAAGCCTCGCGCTCCGAATATCAGGGGTGAGCACGTCATCATCCTTGTCCTCTGGAACATACAATCGAAACGGCAGGGCCGCTGGTTAGCATCGTCAAATTTTGGCTGACTTCGTCTTCTTTGTGTCTGTAACAATAAAACATGACCATGCCCCCACCGTCATAGCTTGCTGTTTTGTACGGTTACGAAATATGATCAGTGCAGACTAAGGAATACCGTCCCAGTTGCCTGAGATGGGCGTCACCCGGGTTGTTGAGGTAGAAGCTTATGTCGGCGAAGCCGACGGTGTTTGAGTTGCGGAGTAGGAATTGGCCATTGCGATAGACGCCGATGGTGTCTATGCCATCGTTGTCCCAGTCACCAGTGATGGGCATGTCACCGGTGATGCCGTAGTTGATATTGATGTCTGCAAAGCCTGTGGTATTTAGGTTCTTCAGGAAGATGACGCCGTTGCTCGGGCGGAAGACACCGGTCGTATCCGAGCCGTCTCCATTCCAATCGCCTGCGATGCCTACATCTCCTGGGTTGCCGAGGTAGAAGCCTGTCTGCTGTTCCCGCAGTGTTGCTGTTGCGCAGGAGGAATTGTCCATTGCTGTACACGCCGATGGTGTCTACGCCATCGCCATCCCAGTCTCCGACAACCGGCTGATCGCCCGGTGTGCCGAAGGGGATGACCAGATCGGCATAGCCGTGAGTATTGGAGTTGCGCAGGTAGAAGGAGCCGTTGCGGTAGATGCCGATCGTGGCAGTGCCGTTGCCGTCCCAGTCACCCGCAATGGGATAATCTCCCGCAGTACCGTAGTTGATGGCGACATCTGCAAAACCTGAGGTGTTTTGATTCTTGAGGTAGAGGAGACCGTTGCTGGGGCGGAAGACGCCGGTGGTGTCGCCGCCATTAATTGGGGCAGTAAA
>NZ_JADJSO010000042.1:0-66460 GCF_016711665.1 Candidatus Villigracilis saccharophilus | reverse complement strand
TCAAACATGAAAGTTTATTTTGCAGGTATCCAAAACTCTACCATACGATTCTCGTTGGAGATGTCATTATTCCAATAATTGACCCGCCAGGCATATCGCTCAAAACCTTGGGGCCACAATTGAACATCGATTTTGCACTTGTTCTCCCAAGACTGTCGGGTATTCATTCCACCAAGCTTTTCTGCCATATGCAATGCATCTTCCGCGGTAACGGTTACCTCTTTCAAGTTTATATCCTTCCATCCAAAAAACGGAGGGCGGCGATAATCATCTCCACCCCACATAACATACCCATATTCAGGCTCCATGAGGATGCCACGCCCAGAATAGTTCTTATGGTCTGAAGTTTCCAGATAAAAATAAAACTCCCCCATTAGAGAATCCCTCAGGATGGCCACATTCTGTAAAATAATCCATTCTATAAAGATTCCAATCATTTACGGATTCATTCCAAGCGACATGAAAAATACTGGTCGCCAGGTTTAAAAAATCCGTTTGCTTCCATTCGATTGAAGTAACAAACAGTGGATCACCGGAAGGAAATCCCGGCTCGAAATTGAATACATTTTGATCACCGCGATTTATAGATGAAAGTATGGTTGTAGGATCAATCATTGAACTCTCAATATTATTGAATGATCCAAAGTCCATGGGGACAGCATTCGCATCTCGTTCATCTTGAGCAATGTCAACAAGAATGATAATAATATAAACAACGAACAGTAATACTGGCACACCAAGCATTAGAAGCAGCAATTGCAATAATCGTTTTTTCATTTTCAACCTCACGGTAACGTAGTTTGTCCTTCGCTCGACGCGGGTCTTTGCGAACCAAAAGATTTAGCCTTGACGTCTGGAGACCAGCACGCCAGTTAGTATGCCCGCGCCATATCCAAACGCAAAGAAGCCGATTTTAGCCGCTGTGGATATATCTGCCCAGATAACGATTGAAGAAACAACGGCAAACAAAAGGAATAAAACTGCCATAATGATGAGTCTATTATTTGATTTCATTTTGGGTTCTCCTTGAAAAATATTTCCCTGCTAACCCGTCTTATCCATAAATGCCTGCATCTGCTGACGATATGCTGTGTAAGCCTTTTGACCTTTTGCTGTTAATTTGCAAACTGTCAGCGGAAGTTTGCCTTTAAAGGTCTTTTCGATCTTGACGTAGCCCGCTTCTTCAAGTTTGCTGAGATGAGCGGATAAATTTCCTTTGGTCAAACCAGTTTCGCGCTGCAGGAAAAGAAAATCCGCGCTCTCGACAGCCGCCAAGATCGTAACGATCAACAAACGCGCAGGCTCGTGGATCAGGCGGTCAAGGTCGGCCAAACCGCGCAGATCGTTACTCATTCACGGACTCCACAGGCAGCGGATTCTCATTCAAGTAGCGTTTCAATATCAGCCCGCCAGAGATAAGAAATGCGATTCCCATCAAGGCATAGAACAAGCCGAGGTTATATCCGCGTACGAATCCGCTGACCGACAAAATACCGCCAAGCACAAGAGAGGCCGCGCTCAAGAAGTAGAACCTGCCCAACCCCGAACCCCATCCCTGCTTGACCATAAGAATGACCGCTACCAACACACCAGTCACCGCGACCATCGCATCAATGCTATCAAACTTGCGAGCCACAAAGACGGACATAGATGCCACTGTCATGGCAGTGAAAGCCGCAAGAATGCGCATCAAGACGGCGTTGCGGGAATTAGTCCGATATTCAACATAACCCGTGCGCGGATATGTAATGCGAGCCTTTGCGCTATTAACCACGCGCCGCCCAACATACATGCCGCCGATCAGGAGCAGAACCAATCCTGCTTGCAATATTCCGCTGATGAACGATTCATCACCAAGATATTGCTGTAACGAAAAGTAGGCTGCCAGCACGAGGAACATGACACCGCCCATCATCTCGCCGATCCCATCTTTATACCAATAGCGCCTTATGCGCTGTTCAATTTGAGAGGTTTCATCTTTCATTAGTATCTCCTTGTCACATTTTGGTTTGCAACACAAACCAGTTTGCAACTATATTACCCCTGTCACTGGTACAAGTCAAGGGAATCAAAAAGACCTGTCGCTGCGGACAGGTCTTTGCTATTTCTGCAAACAGGAGATCAATTCTTTTACCGCGCCTTGCGGCTCTTCCTTTGTAATCGCCAGCACAGGCACAGTCCCCGCTGAGAATACTTCTCGTACATTTCCAGCCATCCAATGCTTCGGGAGGATTCCAACCGCATCTTTTTCCGCATTTATTAGATCTAACATTTGCTGTGGGCTAGTTGCCAATCCCGCAAAAGAGGTGACGCTTCGCCCTTTCATCACAAGCTGGTCAAACACAATTTGCACATCCGCACCTGAAGCATATACCCAGACCTGTGTAGACGCATTTCCCTGCGCGAACAGATCCTGCGCTTCAACCAGAGTCAAATTCTGAATGACGCTTTCCCGATTTGCAACGATCAAAATCTCCTCTTCATCAATTTGATACATGGGGGAAATAATATTTTTAGGTTCGCCTACACGCAAATAGATATCAGGCTCATCGGCTGTGACATTCAAGATCACTGATGCGCTTTCGCCACAGGCATACAGTTCATTCAACCACGGCTGGGTGGCAGAGGTGGCATAGACGGTGATCATTTCCTTTTGGGGAATTTGTGTCGCTGGCGCACAGGAAGAGATAAGAGATGAAAGAAGAAAGAGAAGGAACAGTTTTTTCATTTCACCAATTTTGGATCAAGGCTGCGAGAAGCTTTTTTCGTTGTTCAAGGCTGTCGGCAAAAATATATTCCCGCTCCGAGTGATAGCCTTCGCCGATCGCACCCATGCCATCCAGCACAGGGATGCCCAGCGGCGCGACAAAATTCGCGTCAGATGCTCCGCCGGTACCGCCCGCAGTGAGGTCCACGCCAATAGCTTTTGCAATGGACTTCGCCTTCTCAAAGGTAACTTTCGCGGTCTCATCAAAAGGCATGGGCGGGCGATTCAACCCGCCTGTGACCGTGAGTTTTGTGCCTTCCAAAACACAACTGAGGGATTGCATTTCCGATTCAAGCCGCTCCCACTCGCCAGGCTGCATCACGCGGACATCCACTTCTGCATACGCATCCTCGGGCACAACATTGGATACCGTCCCGCCGTTCATCACACCGACATTGAGCGTGGTCTGCCTTGAGTAATCTGTCATTTTTTGAATGGCGATCACTTGATGCGCCATCTCTTCAATGGCATTCCTTCCCTTTTCGTGGTCGCCGCCTGAATGTGCGGCGCGTCCCTTCACGTGGACATAAAATGCACCTACGCCTTTACGCCATGTTTTAAGTGACCCATCCAACAGCGCAGCTTCAAGCACCAATACCAGCGCGGACTTTTTAGCAAGTTCTTCGATATATTCCCTGGACGTGGCGCTGCCAATCTCTTCATCTGAAGTGCAAAGCAAGGTCACTGGGCGTTTAAAACCAGTGTTGATTATCGCTTCGATTGCAGCGAGGCTGATGACAATTCCCGCTTTCATATCCAATACGCCTGGGCCGAAGATCTTTCCATCCACTTCACGATATGGCATGGAATTCAGCGTGCCAAGCGAAAAAACGGTATCCATGTGGCACAACAAGAGGATGCCGCCCTCCCCGCTGCCCCAACGCGCAACCACATGATCGCCTGTCGTTGTATTTGGAATGATTTTGACATCTGCGCCATATTTGAGGGCTTCCCCCCGAACAAGCACGCCGACACGATCCACTGCAGATTTGTCGTGGGAGGGCGATTCAGTTTCAACGAGCTGTTTGAGAAGAGCTTTCATATCCATGATATTTAGTATCCATTTATCTGCTAAATTGAACGAGCAAAAGAATGATTCCAACCACTGCGCAATAAGCGGCAAAGACATACAGCGAGTGCTTATTCAGAAAGTTGATCAACCATTTTATGGAAAACCATCCCACCACAGCGGCGGTGACAAATCCTGTGATCAGAAATGGCAAATATTCCATCGTCCCTGTCATGTCTATGACCTTCAAAGATTCGTAAGCGCCTGCCGCAAGTAAAATCGGCGCGGACATCAGGAATGCGAAGCGCGCCGCAGATGGACGATCAAACCCACGCACCATCCCGCCTGCAATGGTGGAGCCCGATCGAGACGCTCCAGGAAAAATCGCCAATACCTGGAACAATCCCACAGACAGGGCATCCAGCCAGGTCGCAGATTCGAGAGTCCGCTCACGACGGTCAAAATATTCGACGGCGGTCAATATCAGTGCAGTGAACAACAATCGAATGCTTGCCAAAGTCAATTGATCTTTGAACATGGTTTGAACGATGTCTTTCAGCAAGAAACCCGCAACAAGCGCGGGCAGGGTTGCCACAAGCACCAGCCATCCCAGACGCGAATTTAAAGTCTCAAAGGGTTTTTTATTCTTGATCCCAAGAAAAAAGGCTGTGGTGATTTTCCAAATATCCTTCCAGAAAAAAAGGAGCAGGGCAAAAACGGTCCCAAGCTGAATAATGACGGAGAAAGAAAAAGTCCGGTCATCAGAAGGAACACCGAGAAGATTTTCTACGATCAGCAGATGCGCAGTGGAGGAAACTGGAATGAATTCGGTCAGTCCCTGGACAATGCCGAGGATGAAGGCGTGGATGAGGGTCATAAGTTCCTTTTAAACACAAAGTAGACAAAGGGATACGAAGGAAAGTATTTAACCTTTTTAATTTTTGTATCCTTCGTTTTTTATTCTTTTCGCATTATTCGCCCATTGACTTAATAAATCCGGTACACGCGACTCAAATGAACCATCAGCAATATAGACTCTGATCTGCTCCATGAGCCTGATCAATGCACGCAAATTGTGAATGGACAACAGCGTACCTGCCAGCAATTCCTTTGCGACAATCAGGTGGCGGATATACGCCCGTGTAAAGGTTTTGCAAGTGTAACAATCACAAGTTTCATCGAGCGGGCGTTCATCTCTGGCGAAGGTTGCGTTCATCATGTTAAGTCTGCCTTCGGGCGTGAAAGCGGAATGATGTCTTGCCAAACGCGTAGGCAGTACACAATCGAAGATGTCCACGCCGCGCACGACGCCGTTGATGATATCTTCCGGTGTGCCAACTCCCATTAGGTAACGCGGTTTGTTTTCTGGCAAGAGCGGGAGGACCACGTCCAGAGTGGTATGCATTTCCTCTTTGGTCTCGCCCACGGAGAGTCCGCCGATGGCTACGCCGGGCGTATCGAGAGAAGATATAAATATCGCTGACTCAGCCCGCAGGTCAGGGTTGACCCCGCCCTGCACGATGCCGAACAATGCCTGGTCGGCGCGAGCCTTCGCTTTGAGGGAACGTTCCGCCCAGCGGTGCGTCCGATCCATGGCGATCTTGGAATATGCCAGATCATTGGGGTCGGAACATTCATCAAACGCCATGATGATATCCGCGCCGAGATTTTCCTGAATGGCAATGGATTTCTCAGGCGTGAAGCGGTGCGTGGAACCGTCAATATGACTCTTGAAGGTCACTCCATCATCATCAATCTTGCGTGTGTTTGACAGCGAAAAAACTTGAAAGCCGCCAGAGTCCGTCAGCATGGGGTTGTGCCATTGCATGAATTTATGCAATCCGCCCATATCGCGCACGAGTTCGTCACCGGGGCGAAGATATAAATGATATGTATTACTTAACACCAGCGAAGCATTGATGCCTTTGAGATGTTCAGGTGTAAGGGTTTTGACAGTTGCCTGTGTTCCTACTGGAGCAAAGACCGGTGTAACAAGGTTGCCGTGTGGTGTGGAGAAGACTCCTGCGCGGGCGCGGTTATTTTTGGCTGTGACATGGAAGGAGAACATGCGCAGGATTATAAGCGATAGCAAGCGCAGCTCATTGCAAGAAACGGCACGGCACCTTACCTGCCCTTCAAGGGTGAGAAGCCTTCGCCCAAGGCTTCGTGTGCAACACCGATCACCATAAACGCCTCAGGATCGATCTCATTAACGATCGTCTTCAGCGTGGATACTTCCGCCCGTGAGATGACACAATACAATACCGGCTTCGACGTTCGAGAGAAAGCGCCTGTGCCTTCCAGGACTGTCACCCCACGTTCAAGGTCTTCCAGCACTCTTGCGGAAATATCATCCGGTTTATTCGTAATGATCATCGCAGTACGGATTGTGCCGCCGCCTTCAAGCACAGTCTCTGAAACAAGCCCGCTGACATACAGGGTGATCATCGCATACAGGGCTTCCTTCCAGCCGAAGATAAAACCAGCCGACAAAATGACAGCAGTGTCCACAATTAAATAACTTTGTGTCATGGATACACCGCGCCATTTGTTGAGAATACGCGCAAGAATATCTGAACCGCCGCTCGTACCGCGCGCACGATAGACCAATCCATACCCGATACCGCTGATGATGGCTCCGTAAAGTGAGTTTAAGAAAATATCACCCTTCAGGTCATTAATTAAAATATCCGTGTAATATGTGAAGAGGGGAATTTTTAAAAGAAGATCGGTCAGCAATGAATAGGAAATGATCGCAAAAGCGGTCCGCAACGCAAAGCGCCGGCCGCCAAGAAAGCGCCAACCGAGCAGGAATAATGGCACATTCCCGATCAATACCATCAACCCGATCGGCCAACCCGTAAAATGATTGACCAATTGCGAAATGCCACTCACACCTCCCGAAGCTAAATTCGCAGGCACAAAAAATATCCGTAGACTCGCAGCTTGTATCAAAGAAGCAAGCGCGATCAAAAGGTAGTCTTTTATATTAGGCCAATATTTTTTCATGGATATTCCTTGTTACGCAGCGTATAAACGGAGATGCATTTCTCGTCCAAAATTGAAATCATTATAGCCGAACGCGCCTCGGCCTCTACCCTTTAGCCCATTTTGGTACAATGAGCGCCTATGAAAAAATGGCAATTCTGGCTCGGGGTGCTGATCAGCATCATCTTTATCTGGCTTTCCCTGCGTGGACTAAAACTAAATGAGTTTTGGACCACAGTCCAAAAAGCCAACTATTTCTGGTTAATTCCAGGGATCGGGGTGTATTTTATCGGCGTCTGGGTGCGCGCGTGGCGCTGGCACTACCTGCTTGGACCAATAAAAAAGATCTCTACAAAGGCCATGTTTCCCATAACAACCATTGGTTATATGGGAAATAATATTTATCCTGCGCGCGCTGGCGAAGTATTGCGCGCTGTGATTCTCAAACGCAAGGAAGGCGTGCCTGTCTCCGCTTCATTAGCAACCATCATCGTGGAAAGAATCTTTGACGGCGTTGTCATGCTGGCTTTTGTATTCGTTAATTTATCAGAATTGGCGAAACTCACAGGCTCATCTGGTTTTGTGGGGAACATTCAACAAGTGGCGCTGATCGGCACGGGGGTTTTTCTCGGCGCACTTGGCGTTTTTCTGATAGCGGCAATGTTTCCGCAAGCCACGGCAAAGATCGGTTTGCGTGTGATCGAACGATTAACTCCCAAAGGTCTGCACACCAAGATCATTGGCATCATGAACAAATTTTTGGATGGATTGGCTTCACTGCGGTCACCCTTTAACGTTTTGATGGTTTTCTTTACCTCGGTCATCATCTGGCTTTTGGAGACAGGCAAGTACTGGTTCGTGATGCACGCGTTCAACTTCCAAGTTTCATTCTTTGCATTGATGTTGATGAATGGGATCGTGAATCTCGCCACCACCATTCCATCCGCGCCGGGCTACATCGGCACTTTCGATGCGCCTGGAATCGCGGTGCTTACAGCCTATGGCGTGGACCAAGCCACCGCGGCAGGCTATACACTTACCTTGCATGTGGCGCTTTGGCTTCCGATCACTTTGCTTGGCGCGTATTTCATGGCGCGCGAGGGTTTGAAGTGGAGCGATAACTTAAGGGAAGAAGTAGAAAAATAATATACCGTCATTGCTTCGTCGCTCACTACCATTCGCTTCTCGCAATGACGGATAAAAAAGGATATAAAAATGAAAATAGCAATTATTGGGGCTGGATACAGCGGCATGGTTGCCGCCTACGACCTAAAAAAAGCAGGCCATGACATAACCATTTTTGAATCTGCTGAGTACGTGGGCGGGCTGGCTTCTGGTTTCAAGGAACCGCATTGGGATTGGTCGGTGGAGAAGTTCTATCATCACTGGTTTCAAAGCGATTCGGAAATGCTGGGATTGATCCGTGAATTGGGATTCGAAGATAAGGTAAGATTCCCACGTCCCTTAACTGTGATGCTGTATAAGAATAAGTGGTATCCATTTGACTCGATCCTAAAAGCGCTTCTTTTTCCTGGACTTGGATTTGGTCTGAACAAAATCAGATTCGGCTTCGTCGGATTATTTCTGCGCATCACGAACAACTGGCGCGCGCTGGAAAAGGTCACAGCCGATCAGTGGATGTTGAAATACGCTGGCAAACAAGTCTACGAGCAAATGTGGAAGCCTTTGTTGATCGGGAAGTTTGGTCCCTTCTATAAAGATGTCAACATGGCGTGGATGTGGGCAAGAATCCACGCGCGCACGACTCGCCTCGGTACATTCGAGGGCGGCTTTCAAAAGTTCGCTGATCTGTTTGCGGAGAAACTACGCGGGATGGGTGTGGAGATCAGACTCAAAGCGCAGATCAAATCCATTAAGCAGGATCAGGCTTCGGCAGGTCTGACCGTGGACGGTGAATCTTTCGACAAAGTACTTGTCACCACGTCGCCAAATCTCATGGCGAGACTCTGCCCCGATCTGCCTGAAAATTATTTAAAGGGCTTGCTCGACTTGAAATCGATGGGAGCGGTGGTGATGACACTGGCGTTGAAGCATTCGATTTCGAAGGACGGTTATTACTGGTTCAACGTGCCGAAGGATGAAGGCTATCCGTTTTTGGCGCTGGTGGAACACACGAATTTTGTGCCCAAGGAGAATTTTGGCGGCGACCATATTGTGTATGCCGGTGATTATCTGGAATTGGGTCACGAATATTTTTCAATGAGCGATGATGAACTGCTGGAGAGATTTGTGCCCGCGTTCCAAAAATTCAACCCTGAGTTTTCGCGTAATTGGGTCAAGAAAATTTGGGTGCATAAAACAAATTATGCACAGCCCGTGCCGTTGGTAAATCACTCAAAAAATATTCCTGAAATACAAACACCCATTGAAGGATTGTATTTTGCTTCGATGAGTCAGGTGTATCCTTGGGATCGGGGAACGAACTTTGCGGTGGAGATTGGTCGCAAAGCCGCCAGAATGATGAAGTAAAAATGAACGATACTTTTATAAAGCCTCGTTACGACTCAAGCGGATTTGCAGGAATCCCAAATCGGATCAAAAATGCATTCGCATCCAAAAAATATGATGCGGTGGTTTTGTTCTTCATAGATGCGTTCGGGTGGCGATTTTACGAACGCTTTCAGGATGCTCCATTTATCAAACGAATGGAGAAGCAAGGGACGATCGAAAAACTGACCTCGCAATTCCCATCCACAACTGCCGCGCATGTGACGACGCTCCACACAGGCTTGCCAGTTGGTATGAGCGGCGTACACGAATGGTATTACTACGAACCCCGGGCAGACCGCATCATTGCGCCGTTGTTATTTTCGGTCGCAGGGTCGAGCGAGCGGGATACATTAAAAAAGAAAAATATTAATGCGACCGAGATCTATCCTCAAGGGATTTTCTATCCTGAATTGAAAAAGATGGATGTGGATTCGTACAACTTTGGCCTGCGTGAATATACGCCATCCACTTATTCGGACGTGGTGATGGCAGGTTCGGAGTTGCGCTCATTCAAAACCCTTTCAGAAGCCTTCGTGAATGTCGGCACGCTCCTGACGAAAAAAAAGACGCCGGTTTATATTCAACTTTATTTTGACAGGATCGATGCGCTCGCACATGAATACGGTCCGACCGCACCTCAAACTGAGGCTGAGATCGAGACCTTTCTACTGATAATGGAATATTACTTTGAGCGGATTTTTCACGGGAAGAAAAAAATCCTTTTTATGATGACAGCCGATCACGGCATGGGTGAGGTTGATCCGAAGACGACAACATTCCTTAATGTCCATCCGAATTTTTCGGGCTTTGAACGCTTTGTGAAGAAGAATCGCAGGGGACACTTACTTGTCCCGGCTGGTTCGCCGCGCGACATGTTCCTTTACATCAAAGATGACATGCTCGATGAAGCTCAAACATTCCTCGCCAAAAGATTCGAAGGCAAGGCGGATGTTGTGAAAACAGAGGCATTGATCGCGGATGGATACTTTGGGGATGATATCTCATCCCATTTCAGGGAGCGGGTGGCAAACCTTATAATTCTGCCTTATCAGCATGAGTCAGTCTGGTGGTATGAAAAAGGGAAGTATGAGCAAAGATATTATGGACATCACGGTGGATTAACTCCGCAGGAGATGGAGATTCCGCTTTATTCCTGTGAGATTCGGTGAAATAAAAACGATGGAATTTTCTTCCATCGTTTTTCGTATTTACTTGCCGAACCACATGCGGGCAAGCAGGTTATCTTTCTTAATAAACTGATGATACATCGCCGCGCCAAAATGAAGAGCAACAAGTGCCAACAGCAGCCATGAGGTCAACCCATGCCCCATACGGGGCAGGTATTCAAAGAAGTTGGAAGGATAAGGCTTGGCCGCACTGAAAACAGCGGGCAAATCGACCTGTTGGAATAAACCAAGTCCGCTGGCAGCCATACCAAGCAGGAAGAGATATAAAAAACCATGGGTCGCTTTTGCAATGATATTGAGAAAAGCGTTCCCCGCATCGGCAGGCGCGGGGCGTTTGACAGCAAAAAGTAGAACAACACGGATAACAAGCAGAAGAGCAATGAATCCGCCAATATAGGTATGACTTTGCAGCATCATCACCTTCTGCGGGTCATCTGGAGATATGCCCGGCATGACAAATTTACCGATACCCAGCATCATAATAACCAGTAAAGCCATCAGCCAGTGAATGGCGACATGGGCAGGGTGATACCGTTTTGGAGCAGACTCAGTCATGTTTTCCTCCGATAAATTATAAGAATTTATAACCAGACAATCCCATAAACTCCTTTCTTACAAAATACGTAGTGGTGTAAAATAGATTTTGAAATATTTCCCCCGCCGTAATTCGGCGGGTACCTTAACCCCCAAGGAGAATCCCCATGACATTTCATACAACAATTTTAGCCGGCAATCTTGGTCGAGACCCTGAGATGCGTTATACACCTTCAGGACAGGCGGTCACTAGTTTTTCCGTTGCCGTAAGCGAATCCTATACAAGCGCCAATGGTGAAAAAGTAAAAAAAACCATTTGGTTTCGGGTCACCGCATGGGGCAAACAAGCTGAAATTTGTAATCAATATTTGAAAAAAGGCAGCAAAGTATTGGTTGAAGGCCGTATCAGCGCAGACCCAAATACGGGCGGTCCAAAGATTTGGACCAAACAGGATGGCACGTCCGGTTCCTCATTTGAGATCACAGCCAATACAGTACGCTTTCTTTCAGCACGCGGTGAAGTCGGTGAAAGCGGTCCAATTCCGGGCGGAGGCGGTCAGGAGTTCGAAGGCCCTTCGGAAGACGATATTCCTTTCTAAATAATGCTCACAGACTTCGGAAAGCAAGTGAACTTCCGAAGTCTGTGCAATATATTTGATACATGACAAGCAATGCCCTGATCAAACGGCCACATTATCATTAAACAAGAAACGGATAATCTCATGACCATACCACAACCACCTCCCAAACAGACCGGTCCTGTTCTGGAGGCTCCCGCAGAACTTGAAATTGTGTACGCCAATCTCGCGCGCATCGCCCACTCCCCCGCTGACATCGTGATCGATTTTGCCCATCTCCTGCCGGGCGAACCAAAAGCAAAGATCCGTTCCAGAGTCGTCATGACTCCACTTAGCGCCAAACTATTGGTACGGGCCCTGACCGATAACATAACACGCTACGAAGCTGCGTTCGGAGAAATTCACCTGCCAACCAATACCACCCTGGCAGATAATCTTTTCCGCCCATTTCAACAGCCGCCCGATCCACCCAAAGAACCGTAGGATAAACATGCATAAACTTGAACAGATCACAGACCAGATCCGAAAGATCTTTGATGCGCGCACTTCAGCGCGTGACCAGGCGCTCGCACAGGCTCGTCAATTAACCCGCGCCTGTTCGCTCGCCATCCGCGCCGTGCATCGTGATGAAACCGATGTCATGAATTCGCATCTTGAGGAAGCGCGTCAACTGGCAGATACGCTTCGCAATTCACTTGCCAATTATCCTGACCTGTTCTACGCCGGCTACACACAGGATGCGCTCAAGGAATTTGTTGAAGCGAATGTTACCTGCGCCTTAATTCGGAATGAACCGCTTCTGACTCCCGCAGAACTGGTCGTTGAGCCCTCAACCTATCTCAACGGGTTGGCAGAAGTCGTCGGTGAATTACGCCGACGCAGCTTGGATATCCTTCGTCATGGATATTCTCCGGAGGTTGAACGGCTGCTGGGTATCATGGATGAGATCTATTCAGTCATGGTCACCATGGATTATCCAGATGCCATAACCAATGGCTTGCGCCGTCAGACAGATCTTGCCCGCGGCATCATTGAAAAAACACGCGGAGACATCACCTTCAGCCTGAAAGGCGAACACCTTGAACAAGCCATAGGGAAGTTGATCATTCAATTAAACAGCAATCAACCGGATACGCAAGGAAGCGCAGTCCCGCATCTTTCGCAGGATATTAAATAAAAATATGGCAAAGGGCGGGCGGCGTTATCCACTGGTACTCTATACGCGCATGATCGACCTGTGGTGGCCGGCGATCTTTACGATCGGGCTTGCCTTGCTGGCTTTATCGTGGGCGCTCTATTCTTGGGGATTTGAGCAATGGCGCTGGCTCACATTCGCCAGTATCGGCGTGCTAAATCTATTTCTTGGGCTTTTATTTTTGATTGCGCGCAAAGGTGCATACGTACAGCCCTTCAGCGATCATCTGCGGCTGGCAACGCCATTATTACGGCTCAACATTTCATACAAACGATTTTTCCGGGCGTCCTCGGCTAATTTTGGGGCATTGTTCCCGCCTCAAAACATCTCAAAATGGCAGGCGGAAATTATCCAACCGCTTGCAAAAATGACCGCACTTGTGCTTGAACTGAATGGGCACCCCATGCCGAGATCTTTTTTAAAGTTGTTCCTTTCGCCGCTTTTTTTCAAGGATAATACCCCGCATTTTGTGATCGTTGTTAACGATTGGATGCGTTTCAGTTCAGAAATGGAAAGCATGCGCACAGGCGCTGGAGCTGTCAGCGCTCAGCCCAAACGCAATAACTCAATCCTTTCACGGCTCCCCACCAATAAAAAATGAATCTTTATTTTGCATGTTCTATTACAGGCGGACGGGAGTTCGAACCTGTCTATCAAGAAATCGTAGCCGCGCTAATGGCTGACGGACACGAAATTCCCACCTCGCATCTGGTGCAATCAGAAGTCATGGAAAAGGAAAGAATACTTGTACCGCAAGATGTATATGAACGCGATGTAAATTGGATAAAAAATTGCGATGTTTTGATCGCGGAAGTCAGCGTGCCGTCACATGGTGTGGGATATGAGATCGGCTACGCTCTGACCATTCAAAAACCGGTATTATGTATACACAAAAAAGAGCGCAGGGTCTCAAAAATGATCACCGGCAACCCGGATCAGGCGCTAACAATACAGGAATATTCCACTGTCGAGGAAGCCATTGCCCAAACACTCACATACCTTCACAATCTATAAACATTTGTGAATATTGTCACAACTAATGCGTGACATTTGACGATGGTTGAAAAATAGGAAGTGTAATAATATAAGGACGGAGACGGAACAAAGACACCTCCAAAATGCTCCTCCTAGTCTCCTCCTTTGGCGAAAGCCGCCGTCAAGTTCTTACTTGGCGGCGGCGTATTTAATCACCTAATCATGACCTTTTATTAATCCATTGTGGGTAGAATCACGATAAACAACGAACCTTTCTCTGCATTTGCCTCCACCCAAACTCGTCCCTGATGGCTTTCCACAACTGATTTTACGATCGCCAGTCCTAAACCAGAACCTCGTACCCCATCAGGAGCATTGGTGGCGCGATAGAATTTATCAAAAACGTGGCTTTGCTCTTGAGGTGGAATGCCCGGACCACTATCTTGAACTTTGAGTATGATCTGGCTGTCTTGCATAAACAGGATGGTATGGACATCCCCATAATCCGGCGTATATTTGAGCGCATTCCCAACCAGGTTATCGACCATTTGGCGAATTCGAATCGGGTTTGCAAAGATCGGCTTTAGCGGAGTCTCAATATGACTGGAAAGATTGATATTCTTTTTCTTTATCTGAGCATCGAACATGTCCAGGGAGTTCTTCAAAACGTTTTCAAGCTGAACAGTCTCCCGTAAAGTATCAAAACCTGCTTCGAGGCTTCCAAGATCAAGCAGGTCATTCACTAAATTGGTAATATGCTGGGTACTTCCCTGCAAGCGGCGCAAAAAATCCTGTTGGTTTTGATTTAAAGGACCGACCCGTTCGATCAGTTCTCCATATCCGAGGATGGAGGTCAAAGGTGAACGAAGGTCATGAGAAACGGTGTAAATAAAATCGTTCTTTAAACGATCGAGCTGCTTGAGATATGAAATATCCTGTATGGTCACCGCCGCGCCGATTTTTGGGATGGGAGTGTAATGCGCATTAAACACGCGACCATCCTCAAAATTGATCTCATGGTTTTTCAATGGACCTTTACTCGAAAGGTGCAGCATGTTCTTCAAATCCGCGTTGGGGATGATGTCCGCAAGGAATTTGCCTGCGATCTCTTTCTCATTCAAACTAAAAACATCGCATACAGATCGATTCACCAATAAAATCTTCTGATTATCATCAATAACGATCACGCCATCTTGGATATTCGCGATAATCGCTTCAAGTTTTCCACGCTCGGCTTCAGAGATGGCAGCTTTTTCCGAAAGTGAAGAAGTCGTGCGTTTTACTTCCCGCCGCACCCAATCTCCCAGTTGTCTTGCCCGGGTCAGATTCTTCTGGACTTCATCAACAATATCCTGCATTTTAAGCGGTGGATATAGGTAGCCGCTCAATCCTCGTTTTAGAACAGCCTTGACAAGCTCGATCGAATCTCGATCCGCATATAAAATAATGGGTAATGTTGGAAAACGCAACAGCAGATTGCTTGAAACAGTTAACCCATCCTGATCTGCAAAATTTTCGCCAATGATCAATAGAACGGGTATCGTTTCCTGAACGCAACGCTCCAGACCGGAATGGTCGTGGGCAATCGCCACATCAAAACCTGCTGCCCGCAAAGTACGCTCCATTAAATCCAAAATTGGAGATGGATTGAGTGCTACTAGGATGGGTTCCTTTTCTGGCATAGGTTCTATGATGATTTATTTTTTGGTGAAGCAGGAATCATTGTATTTTCAGATGAGCGTGAGAGGCGGCTTAATGCCTCCTGAACTGATCGAAGTGCTTGTTTCTGTTCAGCATTAAGCGCGCCGGGCATTTCTGTCAACACAAAGTTAAGAGGATACCCAGCTGCCTGCAGTTCTCCGTGAATGACTTCGCGCATCGCATCAAGCGCGGCGTGACGATGCTTCTCTCCCGTTCGCGCATTTTCAGCAGTTTGCTCCAATGCACGGAACAGGCGTGCATTCACCAGCGAAATGGAAGCAAAATCCGCCATTGCTTCAAGCAAAATCTGCCCGTCGCGGTTTATTTCACGGTCTTTTTTTCGCACAACAATTAATAGACCGATCACCTCATTTTGGATCTTGATTGGGATCACACCAACTGCCTTGCCGAGAGCCGCAACCTTAAACTTTTGCAGAGGCGAACCATTCATCAGCAGACTATGTCCAGATTGGGCAACAAGAGAACTAATCCCATCATCAAGCGGTTGATTCATTTTCTTCGCCCAAGCTTCAGGCAGATTACGTTGGGAACGAAGTAGATAGGTTTTGGTGCGTTCATCTCGCAGCATAAGCCAGCAAATATCCGCCTCAGCCAGCTGTAACACATTTTCCAGAATTCGATCAAATAACAGACGTTGATCGGTGATTGAAATCACTGACTTAACCATGGTCACGATCGTGGTCAGATCGCGCAATCTCTTCTGTTGTTCCTCATTCGCAGACTTTAACTGTAAATCCAATTTTAACCGTTCGCGTTTCTCCTTGGTTTGCCGTAAAGCTCGCTCAACAATGGAGACCACTTCTGTATCGCGCACAGGCCAAAAAATCACATCCGACGCACCCAAACGAAACGCCTGGATCGCATCCGCTTCCTGCTTTTTTTCTGCAATAACGATCAAAGGTGATTGAACACCATGAGAATTCAATGCCGTTAGCAGGTCTTTCCCGCTCAGACCAGGTAAATTAATATTAGCAATGATCAACTCCGGGGGAGTCTGAACCGCACTCATAAGCGCAGAAGCTGGATCGCCCATGACAATCACTTGATACCCAAGCGGCTGGAGCGATTGCCTTGCGATCAAATCGGCAATATCTGGATCACTTTCTACAATCAGTATGCGTTCCCCGGTTGCCATAATTTTTTTCCTTCACGCGATTCTATCACCTTTTCGATTACAATCGTTTTCATGGATTTTACAAAATTTGACATCGCCGCCGTGATCCCCGCTTATCGGGTGGAGCGCGATATTCAATCCGTGCTAAATGGGCTGCCCCCCTTTATTAAGTATATTATCGTTATTGATGACGCCTCCCCCGATGCTTCAGCAGATGTGATAACTGCCGCCGCCCAAAAAGATACACGCATCACGCTGATTAAGCACACACAAAACCAGGGCGTTGGTGGTGCCATGATCAGCGGCTTTGGCAAGGCGCTTGAACTTGGCGCGCAGATCGTCGTCAAGCTCGACGGTGATGGACAAATGGACCCAGATCAAATTCCCGCGCTGATCACGCCCTTGATCCAGGGGAAAGCTGACTACGTCAAAGGCAACCGCTTCCGTGATTTTCAATCCTTGCAAAAAATGCCCTTTATTCGCCGTGTTGGTAATCTTGGGTTAAGCTTTCTATCCAAGGCGGCGACAGGCTATTGGAATATCTTCGACCCAACAAACGGCTTCCTGGCCATTCGGGCTGAAATCCTCGCGCAACTGCCGCTTAACAAAATAGACCGCCGCTATTATTTTGAAACCTCCATGCTCGCAAATTTATATCTGCTTGGAGCATTGGTGATGGACATCTCCATTCCCGCCCGGTATGGAACTGAAACCTCGCAGCTCTCGATTCGCCGCACTTTATTTGAATTTCCCTCAAAATTACTGGCCACTTTTTTTCGCCGCATCTTATTAAGATATTACATCTACGACTTTTCGATGATGTCCCTATATCTGCTGGTCGGAATCCCGCTTTTATTATTCGGCGGGATGTTCGGGAGCGTAAAATGGATCCAATACGCCAGCCAAAATATCGCCGCCCCAACTGGCACGGTCATGCTCCCGACACTTTCTGTGATCCTTGGGATCCAGATCCTGCTCTCTGCCATTGAAATTGACATGAATTCCACACCGAGCAGCGCAATTTCATATCCGCTGGAAAAATAAAATCATAAAAGATTTCTCTATGGGGATGTATACTTAACCCAAGATGGATCTTCAACCTTACATCCCTGGATTTAACCGCGCAGATTCCGGCCCGCTCTCGCGATTTTTGCCTGTATTTGAAGAAGGAGTGGTCTCTGCCTGGCTATCGCATCTGGACCGTCCCTCAGCCTGGCTGCTTGACCCATTCGGATTCTCCCCGCGGCTGGTTCTGGAAGCCGCACGCAGCGGTTATCGCGTGCTTGTAACTGCGAATAATCCAGTCACCCGTTTTCTGCTCGAAATATCCGCCAACCCGCCCGCACAGTCCGAATTCACAGCCGCTCTCGCAGACCTGGGCGCAGTAAAAAAAGGGGATGAAAGGCTGGCAGGTCACCTGCAATCCCTTTATCTCACCTCTTGCGAAAGATGCGGCCAGCATATACAGGCTCACTCCTATTTATGGCGCAAAGGTGATAAAGCACCCTACGCGCGTATTTATGAATGCAGTCACTGCGGCGACTCAGGCGAACGAATTGTTTCAGCTGAAGATATTGAACGCGCATGGAAGATCGCCGAAACAGACACATTGCACCGCGCCCGCGCCTTCGAAAAAGTTGCAGCATTAAATAATGAAGACCGCCAATACGCTGAAGAAGCCATTCAACATTATTTACCGCGCCCATTGTACGTGCTTACAACCATCATTAACCGCCTGGACAGCATAAATCTACCTGCTGAAAGAAAGCGCGCGTTGACCGCATTGATCCTGCTGGCATGTGATGCAGGCAATACGCTTTGGGCGCACCCCGCGGAACGTCCACGGCCAAAACAATTGAGCACACCCGCTCAATTCCGCGAACATAACATCTGGATGATGCTCGAGCGTGGATTAACACTGTGGGCAGAAACAGGCTCAGCGGTCACGTGTGAAGCGTGGCCCATGAAGATCCCTGAGAGTGGCGGCATCTTGATCTATGAAGGTCGGTTAAAGGATTTGGCTCAGATCGTAAAAAAGGAAATACCAATATCCGCTGTAATTGGTTCTGTTCCTCGTCCTAATCAAGCCTTTTGGACTCTCTGCGCGCTGTGGGCAGGCTGGTTGTGGGGCAAGGAAGCGCTTGAGCCGTACAAAGTTGCCCTGCGCCGCCGCCGATATGATTGGGCGTGGAACGCAACCGCATTGCATTCGGCGTTCAATCACCTAAGCGACCTACTTCCGGATGGAACTCCATTTTTTGCCTTATTGCCTGAACCTGAGCCTGCCTTTCTCACATCCGCATTTAGCGCAGCGAGCGCATCCACTTTCGCGCTGCAAAGCGTAGCCATGCGTACCGAACATGATGCAGTTCAAGTTATTTGGAAGAATGAGCAAAAACAAAAAGCGCAGCCAGGGGATGTAACGGATCTGCAAAACGCAATTCATGCCTATCTCTCAGCACGCGGTGAGCCGGCTAATTATCTACACATTCACGCGGCGGGTTTAATTAAATTAGCTGAAGCACATGCTCTTAAACTGCCTGAACATGAATTTGATGAAGCCCTGCGAAAAACAAGCAAGTTATTTGAAGCCGCGCTAAAAGATGAGGGGAGATTTATCCATTATTCAGCGGGCGAAAATATCGAAACAGGTATGTGGGGATTGAGACTAGCCGCAGATAAGAAAGGCGCTGAAGCGTCCACTCGGCGTGGCGATCAAAACGCCCCCCCCCAGGATGTCGTCCAACCGCCAGAAGCACTTTCCGACCGCGTGGAAATTGAGGTCGTTAAGTATTTACAGAAGAATAAAAGCGCGATCTATCTTGAAGTTGAAAATGAAGTGTACCCAAAATTCGCAGGCTTGCTGACGCCGTCAAAAGGCTTGATCTATGCGGTCTTGAATTCATATGCCGAAAAAGATGGCGGCATGTGGAAATTGCGCAGGGAAGATACAGCATCTGCGCGGCGGGAGGAATTAAACACAATACTCACCCTGATCGAATCGATCGGTAAAAAACTGAAGTACAAAACAAGCAGGAGTGATAAATTTGTACGATGGGAAGAAAATGGAATACCCGTGAAGAAGTTTCATGTCATGGTATCAGCCTTGATCGACCGCGCCTTGCACACAGATGAGAATGATACGATCCTGGTCATTCCAGGCGGGCGGGCGGCGTTGATCGCATACAAGCAAGAACGCGACCCATCACTCGCGGCGCGTTTGAAAAACCATCGGTTCATAAAATTCCGTTTCCTGCGAACCATTTCCGAAGTCCCGGTCTTGACGCGCGAAACATTTGAAGAACAGATATCCAACGACCCCGTCGAACAATCCGCGAATCAAATGATGATGTTTTGATCATGAACAAAAAAGCCACCCTGCTCTTACTCCTTGCAAGTCTGCTGACAGCCTGTATTTCCATCAAGGTTGATTCAGCGACCGCGACTCCCGCGCAACAGAATTTTGTAACAGCGACATTGCAGCCCACAAAACCGGGATTCGTTCCACTCACAGCGACACCGACGCCAGCAGTCACTGTCGCCCCGACCCTCGCGATCACCGCCCCGCCGAACTGTAAAGACAGCGCGATCCTGCTGCGGGATGTGACCATTCAAGATAATACCCTCATGAAAACCGGGGAGACATTCATAAAGACATGGGAATTTCAAAACACCGGCACCTGTCCGTGGATCGATTACACATTGAAATTTTCGGCGGGCGACCAAATGAATGCGGATCTCTCCACACCGGTCCCGGCCACGCTGACAAATGAGAAAGTCCAGGTCTCTGTGGAATTGACCGCGCCGTCGGCTAACGGGACATATACCGGCTTCTTCACCTTGAATAATTCTGCTGGAGAAGTTGTATTGATCGGAATTGAAAAAACCTTTTGGGTGAAGATCATTGTTGGAAGCAGCGGCAGCATGCCAACTCTGGGCGCCACGCAAACAGGAAGTGGCTCGGTCAATTCAGCAAATTGTAACTACAGTCAGGATGCCGGCTATGTTAACCAGATCGCATCTTTGATCAATGCAGAACGCGCGAATGCCGGCCTGTCAGCGCTGACTGTTAATCCACTGCTTGGCAGCGCAGCCCAAAGTCACGCCGCGGATATGGCATGCAATAATAGAATCAGCCACACTGGGTCTGACGGTTCTTCAGCATACACACGCATCCTTGCATCAGGGTACTCCGGTTCACACGCTGAGGAGATCATTTACGGAGGCGGAGGTCCGCAGGCGGCAATGAGCTGGTGGATGAGCGATCAAATCCATCGCGAGGCGATCCTGAACCAAAACGCTCAAGAACTAGGGGTAGGGTATGCGTACCTTTCAAACGGAAGTTATGGGGATTACATTGTTGTTGATTTTGGCAGCCCGTAAAAAATAGGACAGCCGCGCGGCTGTCCTATTTTTTATACAACTTGCTTGCGCAAAATCCTGTTCCAATTCAACATCGTTTTCATGTGTTCGATCGGAACCTGCCCCTCAGGCACGTATCCTATAAAAGAACGATTATAAGCATCCTCGGTCCCCTCAGAGAGCAGCCATCTCAAGGGCTTTTTGAACATGCCAATGGAAGAAGTGCCGCGATCATCATCAGGGAGAGCTGTTTCATAAGTGAGGATCACCTGCCCCTCGGCAGTTTCCGCCACCTCTACCACAGTCGCTTCGTGGATCCAGCGCAGCCATTGTTGCTCCGTGACCCTGACTTTACTGGCATTTACATAGGTACGCGAACGTGTAACCGTATCACCGGGTTTATACTGCCATGGAATGTCACTTTTATCCTTCGGCTTTCTCCCGATGAATCCCTTGGGAATCAGACCATCGCCAGCCTCTGTTTCGACCGCATGAGCGATCTGCCAATCGTTTGGCACTTTGTTCACAAAACGAAGCCAGAAGATACTGGCGCCCTGAACATAATCTTCCGCCGAAGCCGGCTTCACATAATAAGCACCCGGGAATTTCTTTTCCTTTTCATTTGTGCGGTACCATCTGGGTTTGGGGGTTAATCCACCTGGCGGCAAGTGTCCGCGAATATGCTGAATATGTTCCGCTGTTTCATTACAGACCGCACGGGAGACGATCAACTCATGAGTGCGACCATGCTCATCACGCCACGCGCCGATATGTTTAGTGATCCAGGCGTTCATGACATTGCGCAGGGCTGTGGCTTGAAATGAGTTACGTTCGGTTTCCTCTTCCGGGGTCAACTTCTCCCAATTCAAATCCGTAACATAGTTCACGCGCAAGGATGTTAATTTGACGATCTCCTTCCATGCCCATTTCGGGAAGGAATCCTTCATGGAAACCAATTTCGCGAGCGCTTCATCGGTCGTCATGGACATGAACTCATACCTGACTTCCTCGGCTCTTATGGCCGCCAGACCAGCGCGGCGGGTTTTGGGTCCATTTGCTTTGAGACTTAACATGTGAAGAGCGACTTTATCCTTCCATGCCTTTTCTGTTGACAATGCCAGTCTGGGTCTGTTAGGCGCAGCTGCCGATTCATATTGCGCGATCTTTTCCTTGCAAAGCCTTTCAACTTCAAGGTCATTGGGGATCAGTTTATTTTCCTTATCAAGTTCCGCGATCCTTAATTGCATCAAAAGATCTTTGGGATCTGCCCATGAACCGTGCGCGCTGGCATAGCGCATCCCTGAAAAATGGACGATCATATATTGCAGCCAGTGTGGATACCGTCCCGGCTCTTTTTTGAATCGTTGGTAGATCTCCTCCAGCAATTCAAATTGGTCTTTATTTTTCAAGGATGCCTCGTACTCCTCAGCTTTCCACACAGCGATATCCTGAACCGTGATCTTCGTGGACGGCGAATAATGCACAAGGAAATCCGCCTCAGGTGTTTTAAAATTGGGATCGCTCTTCTGCAGCTTATACCACTCCAGCTTGGGCTTTTCAATTTTTTCGTATGTATCATTGAAGGATCGCAGCTGCTCAAGTTCCTGCTCCGCCATGGGCAGGACAGTATTTTCCTTCACCTCTAACTCCTTGGTTTCCGCGGGACGGTTTTTATGATCCGGTGCCATCGCGGCAAGGCGGCGTTTTCTGTTATTGACCCAATCCTTGATCAGATCGCGATGGCGGACCCAATTGGCGATCTGCATTTGGACAAATCCCCTTTCGCCGCGAATATCCTTGGGCCAGGAGGAAATGAACAACTGATGAAGTTTATTGATCTCAGCCAGTTCCGCATCATCGACGGGTTTGAATTTTAAATAAAAGCCGCGCACATCCGCTGTCATAAAATAACTTCGCAGGGATGCGTATGATTTATACGCGGTAATTGCGATCATTTCCCTAGCTTTGATAAATTCCTGAACCTCATTTTGCAAAGCGGCAATATCCCTGCCCTTGTACTGCGCCCAAATATCAATTTCCTTATAATAAACAAGGAAATCCATTAACTTTTGTTCACGCATCGGATAAATGGTCTTGCAAAGATACTCATTCTGCCATTGGAAATACATGGGTTCGGTCATAATCTGCTCCTAGTTATAAATGTAAAACATTTTAAGCTGCAAACAATAAAAAAACGAACGGACTTACCCACTCTTTCAACATGGGTAAATCCGTTCATGCTTTATGGATCAATCTGGCAATTTGAAATCTTTAAACTGCACGCGCAGCACTTTTTTATCGAATTTGCCGACGCTGGTCTTGGGAACGGCTTCGATGAAAACAACATCATCGGGCATGTACATTTTTGGAAAACGCGGTTTGAGATGTTCAAAGATCTCTTCACGGGTGATGGAATCTTTGAAATCTGGTTTCGGCACGACGCAAGCCAGCGGGCGTTCCTGCCATTTTGGATGCGGCAGGGCGATCACAGCGGCTTCCAGAACTTTGGGATGCGACATGATCGCATTTTCCAGGTCCTGGCTGGAGATCCATTCGCCGCCGCTCTTGATCACATCTTTGGCGCGGTCAACGATCTGCACAAAACCTTCAGGGTCGATCGTGACCACATCGCCGGTGCGGAACCAGCCGTCGTGGAATGATTCGGCGGTGCGGTCATCGTTATAGTAGCCGCTGATGACCCACGGTCCGCGCACTTCCAATTCGCCGAAGGCCTTTCCGTCCCACGGGATTTCCTTGCCGCTTTCCTCGATAGCGCGGATTTCAACGCCCGGCACTGAAGTGCCCTGCTTGGCGCGGATCGCGAATTTTTCCGCTTCGGGCAGGTCGGACTGATAGCTCTTGAGGCGGCTGGTCGTTCCGAGCGGACTCATCTCGGTCATGCCCCAAGCGTGCATGACGGTGATGCCGTGTTTCTTCTCAAAGGTCTCGATCATGTATTGCGACGCGGCCGCACCGCCCACGATCATGCCGCGCAGGCTGCTCAGATCATAGCGTTCGTTCTCAAGCAGGTTGAGGATGCCCATCCACAGGGTTGGCACGCCGGCGGTGAGCGTGACCTTCTCAGCCTGGATCAATTCCGCCAGGTCGCGCGGCTGCATGTGCGGACCGGGGAAGACCAGATTCGTTCCGAGCATGATGGTGGCAAAGGGCGTGCCCCAGGCCAGCACATGGAACATCGGCACGACCGGCATGAAGATGTCGCGCTCTGAAAGCCCGAAGGAATCGGTCATGCTCAACCCGAGGCTGTGCAGATAAATGGCGCGGTGTGAATAAACCACACCCTTTGGATTCCCCGTCGTGCCGGAGGTGTAGCACATCGCGGCGGCTTCATTCTCGTCGAGATGCGGCCAGGGGTGGTCGGGAGCGGAGCCTTTGATCAGGTCTTCGTAGGCGTGAACAGGACTGAGCGCGGTGCCGTCCGGTACTTTATCGCCCATGACCACAAAATGTTTTACGCCTTTGAGATACGGCGCGAGTTTTTCAACCGCGGGCAAAAGAGTCGGGTCAACGAACAGTACCTGGTCATCGGCGTGATTGACGATGAAGGCGATCTGGTCGCCGGGCAAACGCAAATTGATCGGGTGCAGGACTGCGCCCATGCAGGGTACGGCGAAATAGATTTCAAGGTGACGGGAATTGTTCCACGCAAACGTCGCGACACGGTCGCCGCGCCGCACCCCCAGTTTTTCAAGCGCATTCGCCAGCCGTCCGACCCGTTCGGTCATCTCGGCGTAGGTGTAACGCTCAAGCGAGGGACCTGCCTTGGTGACGATCTCCTTCTTCGGAAAGAGACGACGCGCGCGCTCCAACAGCGGTGTCAGCGTCAATTGGTAATCCATCATTTGTCCTTGCATAAAAGCCTCCTTTGGTGAAATACGTTAGTATTTTTAGGAACAGGCATTTCTTGAACAAACCAAGCGGATCAATTTTTAGTGGATCATGTTTACGATTGCAGATTATACAGGAAAGTATCTGGAATATGAATTCAAAGTGAAATGAATTAAAATAATCCAGTACTTATCCCACATTAGATTGCTTATCAATCAAACAAATATTAATTGTAAGCATAAAGAGAGAATCCATTATGAAAAATAATAAGTTTTACATAAGAAGCAGTATTTTTGGAGCCGGTCTGGGGTTTGGATTTGGCATGCTCGTTGGAGCGATCACAGGCACATTAAGCGCCAGTTGGAACGGTGTGCTGATTAGCGCGCTGACCGGGGCGGCATTAGGACTGGTGACAGGGGCATTAACCGGCGCTCTGACCGTATGGACTGGCGGCGACAGCGGCGGAGTCAGTTCCGGCGCTTATACTGGGATGCTCTTTGGCGCAGTGTTTGGCGGATTTTTGGGGAGTTTCATCCCTGATTCATTTCGAAGCGCGGTGATGTCCCTTAACATCCTGATCCTGAATGTTTTGGTCGAAGGAAAATTTGAATCAGCAGTATTGCTTAGTTTTCTGGTTTCACTTGTTGGAACCATGGTCGGCTCGTGGATCGGCGGGCGGAATCTAAAGGCACGTGATTTAAGCAAGACTTCATAAAAATCAAACTAATCATTCTCGATCAATAAACGATATTTTCATATCACGGAGGAAAACATGGAATTCACACAGCTTGGCCGCACAGGCCTCAAGGTTTCACGTTTGTGTTTGGGGACCATGAACTTTGGCCCGCAAACCAGCGAGGAAGACTCATTCGCCATCATGGACAAGGCGATCGAACTGGGAATCAATTTCTTCGACACGGCCAATGTCTACGGTTGGAAGATCGGGGAAGGGATCACGGAAAATATCGTCGGACGCTGGTTCGCTCAAGGCGGGGGAAGACGCGAGAAGACCGTCATCGCCACAAAAGTTTTTGGGCGCATGGGCGAGTGGCCCAATCAGTCACGGCTTTCCGCGCTGCATATCCGCGAGGCGTGCGAGGCATCTCTCAAGCGGATGCAGACCGATCACATTGACTTGTACCAGATGCATCACGTTGACCGCAACTCGCCGTGGGAGGAAATCTGGCAGGCGATGGAAGTGCTGGTTCAACAGGGAAAAGTGCTGTATGTTGGCTCTTCCAATTTTGCAGGATGGCAAATTGCGAAAGCGCAGGAAGCGGCCAAGGCCCGTCACTTTATGGGACTGGTCTGTGAGCAGAGTCTTTACAGTTTGAATGACCGTACGATCGAACTGGAAGTGATACCTGCCAGCAAAGACTATGGGCTGGGACTCATCCCGTGGAGTCCGCTCTCGGGCGGGCTGCTCGGCGGCGTCCTGCAAAAGATCAAGGCGGGCAGACGTGCCTCGGATGACATGAAGAAAGAGATCGCGAAGAAACGCTCGAAACTCATCGCGTGGGAAAAATTCTGCAAGGATCGCGGCGAACAGCCCGCGGACGTGGCACTGGCGTGGCTTTTGGCAAATCCCGTTGTGACTGCCCCCATCATCGGCCCGCGGACGATGGAACAACTGACTGGTTCATTGCGAGCCTTGAAGATCAAACTCAACAAGGATGCCATGAAGCAAATAGACGAGATCTGGCCCGGTCCCGGTGGAGAAGCGCCTGAAGCGTACGCCTGGTAATTCAGTTATCTAATCTAAAGTGGGATTACAAAAGAGTTGGCAGATAATATTTCCGCCAACTCTTTTATAACATTGTTTTCTGCCTACCTTTCTTTACACAACGATACTTACCAATCTCCGATTCGCCACGAGTACCTTCTTCGGCTCTTTGCCATCCAAAAACTTCTGAACGGCTTCACTCGCCAGCGCCGCGGACTTGATCTCATCCTCGGTCGCTTCGGCTGGGACAACGACTCTATCGCGCACCTTGCCGTTGATTTGAACAGGCAATTCAATGGAGTCTTCTTTCGTGGCAGCTTCATCAACGATGGGCCATGATTGTTGATGAACCGAATACGGCTTGCCCAAATACGCCCACAATTCTTCGGCGATGTGCGGTGTGGCGGGAGCCATCATCTTCAAATAGATTTCCTGGGCTTCCTTCCACTCATCACTGCCGGCCGCGCCTGCTTCACGCGCCTTGTACATTTCATTCATCAATTCCATCAGGGATGAAATGATCGTGTTGAATTCAAAATTCTCGAAGTCACGAGTCACTTTGCGCAGGGTCTGGTGAACCTTTCGGCGCAGATTCTTCTTCACTTCATCCGTTTTCGAGTCCGTTTCAATCCGTGAATCCGTGACAGAGTCCGTTGGAGAGTCGGTGAACAATGTCCACACACGCCTGATCCAGCGCACTGATCCCTCAATGCCTTGCGAATCCCACGGCGCACCCATTTCCCAGCGCGCAAAGAACATGATGTAAGCGCGCACACTGTCCGCGCCGTATTTGTTCACCAGCACGTCGGGGGCGATCACATTGCCCTTACTCTTCGACATCTTGTCGCCGTCTTCGCCCAGAACCATGCCTTGATTGCGTAATTGCAGCATCGGCTCATGACCTTCCACGATACCCGCGTCACGCAGCGCCTTATGGAAAAAGCGTGTGTACAACAAATGCATGGTGGCGTGTTCGATGCCGCCCGTGTACGTGTCAACAGGCATCCAATAGTTGTACTCGGCTTCATCGAATGGGCCCTGATCGTAATGCGGCGACAGATAGCGCAAGTGATACCATGACGAGCACATGAACGTGTCCATCGTATCGGTTTCGCGCGTGGCAGGTCCGTTACACACAGGGCAGGTTGTATTTTTCCAGGTCGGATGCAGCTTCAACGGGCTTTCACCAGTCGGCCGCCATTCCACATCCTCGGGCAACTCTACAGGCAGTTGGTCATCGGGCACAGGATTCCAACCGTGGATCTCACAATTGACCATCGGGATTGGCGCGCCCCAATAACGCTGACGGCTAATCAGCCAGTCGCGATAGCGATAGTTCACAGATTCCCTGCCAACACCATACTCACCCAGCCAATCCAGTGCAGCCGCGATGCTGGGGTTCTTTCTTCCTTTTTCTGTGTTGACCTTCGTCCCGTTCAACATGCCTGAGTTGACCATTACGCCTGATCCAACGAAAGCGGCAGTTAACTCCGCTCCATCCGCTTCACTCTGACCTTCGGGCTGGATCACGGGAATAATGGGCAATTCATACTTTCGGGCAAAAGCAAAATCGCGTTCGTCATGTGCAGGCACTGCCATGATCGCGCCTGTGCCGTAGGACATCATGACATAGTCCGCGATCCAGATCGGGATACGTGCCTGATTGACAGGGTTGATGGCATACGCCCCCTGTGAATACGCCTGTCTTTTCCTTGTCCACTGCGCCGCGTTGAATTTCGGTTTGGCGCGCGGCTTGTGCCTTGTATTCTTCGACCGCAGCTTTATTTTCTGGCGTGGTAATCTCACTCACCAACGGATGCTCTGGCGAGAATACCATGAAGGTCGCACCCCACAACGTGTCGGGGCGGGTGGTGAATATCTCCACATCATAATTGCCAATTTCAGTCTTGAATACGACGGACGCGCCTTCGCTGCGATCGATCCAATTCGTCTGCAGAGTCTTGACCGTCTGCGGCCAATCAATGCCATCGAAATTCAACAACTCATCGGCGTACTTGGTCGCCTTGAAGAACCACTGATCCAGATTCTTTTTAATAACAGGAGTACCACAGCGTTCGCAGTGACGGTCATCACCCCAAACCTGCTCGCGCGCCAAAGTCGTATTACATTTCGGGCACCAGTCCACAGCAGACATTTTGCGATAAGCCAATCCCTGTTTGTATAACTGAATGAAGAACCACTCTGTCCATTTGTAATATTCAGGTGAAGCCGATATGGCCTCACGCTCCCAATCGAACATTGCACCCATGGTCTTCATCTGTGTGCGCATACGATCGATGTTTTGGAAAGTACGCTTCATGGGGTGGATACCGTCTTTGATGGCCGCATTTTCTGCGGGCAGACCGAACGCGTCAAAGCCCATCGGGAACATTACGTTGTAACCCTTCATCCGCATGAAACGCGCGCGCGTATCCGGGGGGATCATCGAAAACCAGTGACCAATGTGCAGGTCACCGCTCGGGTAAGGCAGCATGGTCAACGCATAATGCTTCGGCTTGGAGATGTCGATCACCGAGCGATACAGCTTATCCGCTTCCCATTTATCCTGCCATTTCTTTTCGATAATTTGCGGCTGGTAAGATTTCTCCTGATGGGGTTTTTCCTCATGGGCGGGTATTTCTTTCACAGGCACGATCTCCTTTTTCTTTTTCTGAACAGGCACAATTGCTTTCACGGATTGTTGCGCGACCACGACAGCACTTGTCTTCGGCATGACAACTTGAATTGCCTTTTCCTTTGACACCGCCTTCTTTGAACTGGCAGAAGGTTTGGCAACTGATTTCTTAACCACAGATTTGACTACCTTTTTTACGGCTGTCTTCCTGACTGCGGATTTCACGGCTTTCTTTAAAACAGTTTTCTTCACTGCCACTTTCTTAACCGCAGGCTTTACTACGGATTTTTTTGAAGTTTCTTTTTTCTTTGTTGCGGCCATTCTTACCTCATTAAGTAGAATCTCTATTTCCAGTTTCGATGATCGGGTTTCCAATACACCTCGAATTTGATGATCATAAATAACAAAGGAGACATGGAAGCAAAGGTCCCTGCTTCCAGAAAATAAACTTAATTCGCTTGTTCATACATGCCTCCTTTTTTGGTTTTTTGGAGTCGTGGGGACTGCCCCACAGACACCGTCAGCGAGCTGACGGACTCCACATCTATTTAACCAGAGTCATCCATCCATGCGTATCAGGGATGGCTCCATTGATGATGCCAAAGAATTGATCTTGAATTCGTTTCGTGATCGGACCGCAAGAACCGTTCCCGATCTTGATCCGATCCACAGAGCGGATCGGTGTCACTTCCACGGCTGTGCCTGTGAAGAAGAGTTCATCCGCCACATACAACATCTCACGCGGGAAAGTCTCTTCACGGACTTCATATCCCATCTCGCGCGCCAGGGCAATAATGTAGCTGCGATTCACGCCCAATAAAATGGATGCGCCTACGGGCGGAGTATAGATCGCGCCGCGATACACAGCGAAGATATTCTCGCCGCTCCCCTCGCTGACATGACCATTCACATCAAGCGTGATGCCTTCCATGTAACCCAGGTCATTGGCTTCCATGGTCACAAACCCAGAGTTGACATAATTTCCGCCAGCCTTGGTCATACCTGCATGGGTATCGGGAGCCATGCGCCGCCAGCTGCTGACCATCACATCCACGCCATTCTCGAGTCCATCAGCGCCCATCAAAGAGCCAAAGTCGAAAGCCATGATGGCAAATTCAGTTTGTGCTTTGCGCGCATCCAGAGTGATCGTGCCTGTACCTTTGTAAGCCAGCGGGCGGATGTAACAGGCGTTCAATCCATTGCGGAGGACAGTTTCAATAATAGCGGAAGATATCTGATCCTGCGTATAAGGCAAATCCATGCGCAACACGCGGCACGAGTCGAACAGTCTCTGCACATGCGGATCAAGTCCTAAAATCGCTGGACCAGCTTTGGCCGCATATGATCGAAGCCCCTCGAACACACTCGATCCGTAGTGCAGGGCATGCGTTGTAATATGAACATTCGCATCGTCCCATTTTACAAATTGACCGTTATGCCAGATCCATTCCGTCTTCGGTATAGCCATGCGAGTCTCCAAAAAACAAAAATTCCTTCATCCACATCAGGGACGAAGGACGCTTTGCGCTCCGCGGTACCACCCAAATTACGTTAAATCAATTAACGCCACTTTGTTGCTATAACGGGCTTGCCCGTCATCAACTACTCGCGGATTAGCGCGTTTCACCGATGAAGTCCTCTTGCGAGAAACAGGCGAGTTCGGTCTGATTGCGCTCCCGATGGGCACTTTGCTGGGCTTGCACCTCACTTTCCCAACTCGCTGACGGGATGACCTACTACTCCTGCTGTGACTTTTTATTTCTTAATTTGTGGACCCAGAGGGATTCGAACCCTCGACCTTCTCAATGCCATTGAGACGCGCTCCCAACTGCGCTATGGGCCCATATAAAATTTTTCTGTAGCAGTGGACCTGAGGGGATTCGAACCCCTGGCCTCCTCAGTGCGATTGAGGCGCGCTCCCAACTGCGCTACAGGCCCTTTAATAAGGCGAAGCGTATTCTACCTGAGGCATTTCGGAATGTCAATGCAAACTCTGCACAAATAATCAAGTGATATTTGCCCTGCGCTGCTGAATCATTACCCGGGTTGGCACACAAACACATGAATCTCTTTCGGACCGTGCACTCCGATCGTAAGTGTCATTTCAATATCAGCGGTGCGGGATGGTCCCGTGATGAACACCGCTGCTTTTTTATCCTTGATCAGATCCATTGCATCAGTCATGGATGAAAGAATATCGGATGCCTTCAAAATCGCAATGTGGATCTCCGGAAGCAGTGATGCATGCAGCGGGCTCCCGAGTCCATCGGCGATCAACACCGACCCCGTATCTGCCAATCCGCAAACGGCATTCGTCACCCCGACAAGGATCTGCGAATCAGGCTCGTATGTAAACTCAATATCTGCTTTCAGCAAAAGAGACTCATCCAAAGTATTTGGTTCAAGATGGATCTTTTTAATTCCACGTGAATTAATAAATTCAATAACTTCACGGGTTGCATCTTTTGTTAAGGTAACATGTCCGCTTAGCGCGGTAAGCTCGCCAACGAATTGTTCCATTTTATTTCGGGGTGCGGGAGCAAGTTCCTGCATATTGATACTGTTTTCTTCATGCGCCTGAAATTTCTGCAGCTTGCCATGAGACTCCACAAAACTTTCCCGAAAAGTCTTCCCTGCAAAGCGCGGAAAATCCTTGCTGTAGCCCCAGCCAGTCCATGCAGGCAGACGAAGCCAGGGCGAGCGCGGGGAGAGTAGGTACGTTCCCAATGCAGAAGATTTTTGTGCAGCCACATACAGCTTCGGGTGAGTCGCGAGGCGGGCATATAGCTGCAGACCAATTCTGGTTGAGGAGGAAAGTCCAGCGCCACCCTCACCCTGTCCTGCGGACATCCCTCTCCCTGAAGGCGAGGGAGATTGTCCCGCCCTCACGCGGGTTAATAACTTTGGCAGGTCAATATCCACAGGACAGATATCTTTGCACGCGCCACATAACGAAGATGCCTGCGCGAGTTGAACATAATTCTCGCCGAGCAATCCAGGGGATATGACCGATCCAATTGGGCCTGGATAGGGCGCAATGGAATTATCCGAACCAATATATGCATGTCCGCCGAGTTCACGAAACACAGGGCAGGCGTTCAGACACGCGCCGCAACGGATGCAGTATAAAGATTCTTTGAGCGGGGAATTTCGCAGCCGCATACGTCCGTTATCGAGGATGATCAGATGGCGTATTTGATCTTTAAGAGGCTTGTTGAGCAGTTGGGTATAGACCGTCAATTTTTGCCCCGTTGCGGAACGCGGCAGAAGCGAAAGCATGAGCGCAAGATCATCAAGGTTTGGAACAAGGCGCTCCATTCCCATTAATGCAATATGCACGGGCGGAATGGTTGTGACCATGCGTCCATTACCTTCATTTGTGATGAGGCAGGTTGTGCCAGTTTCTGCCACGCCAAAGTTGACTCCACTGAAACCAATATCAGCAGTAAGGAAGATGTTGCGCAGGACTTTGCGCGCGGCAGCCGTGAGCGTAGGAATATCGGTAGTATATGGAATGCCAAGTTTTTCGTGAAAGAGTTTGCCTACCTGCTCTTTGCGCAAATGCGCGGCGGGCGTGATGATGTGACTGGGTCTTTCATGGCGAAGCTGAACGATATATTCGCCGAGGTCGGTTTCGATAACCTGAATGCCTTCTTTTTCAAGCGCATGATTTAATTCGATCTCTTCCGAGACCATGGATTTTGATTTGGCGATTAAGACTTTTTCACCACGAAGGTCACCAAGGGACACGAAGGGTTTATCTCCTCCTCTTTGTGCCCTTTGTGGTAAGGATTTTGAAATTTCTAAAATAATCTTAATCGCTTCCGCCGCATCTTTTGCACGATGCACAATCACACCGTGCTCTTCATTCTTTGCAATGAATTGCGCAAGATACTCATCGAGATTGTCGATCACATTCGCGCGGATGGTGCGCGTGCGCTGACGCCTCGCGCGCCAATCGGGGATGGAGGCGAATGCCGCGGCGCGTCCGTTCAGACGGCGTTCAGCATTATTGTCTAACGCGATCTGAAGAGTCTCGTCTTCAATTGATTGACGAATTCTTTGACGGAATGTGCCCATGATTTATCCTGTTGAACAACCTGTCTTGCATTTTCGTCGCCCCAGCGCCTGCGTTTTTCCAGCATACCTTCGGCGGTCTCCTGGCGGATCGTTCCGATCATGCGCATGGCTTCATCCCTTTCAACGCCCCTCCAGCGCAGGAGGCCATATGCGACTGTCCCAGTGCGGTGAATACCCGCAGAGCAATGGATAAGAAGCGAACCGCCTTCATCCAGTATCTGCGAAAGCTGGGGCATGGCTTGAATGAGACGGTCGTGCACTTCTCCTCTTGGATGGTCTCCGTTGGGGACTGGCAGCCAGATCCAGCTAAGTCCCGCATTCTTCGCCATGGTGCCATATGTTTCGGCGCGCTCACTTTCTTTGAGCAAAGTGACGATATGTGTACAACCGATCTTGCGCAGATGCGAAAAATCCACACCGCGCGGACGGTGGTTGAGGGCGATCCGTCCATTGCCCACTTTTACAAAATTGTATCTCGAATTTTCTTTCATCACTTCTTCACTGATGGTTCAACACTTCGGCGATATGCATCACACGTTGAGTTTTCTTCTGCCGATTCAATCCGCCCACGATGTGCATGAGACAGCCCGCATCGGTCACAACCAAAGTCGGTGACTGACTCGCTTCCAAGTTGCTGATCTTGCGCTTGAGCCATTCGGCGGATAATTCAGGGTGTTCAACAGACATGATGCCGCCAAAACCGCAGCATTCTTCGGCATGCGGAAGATCCACAAGCATTGCGCCTTGCACATTTGCCAGCAAGGCGCGCGGTTGTTTATCCACGTTGATCCCGCGCAGAGTGTGGCAGGATGGATGATAGGTTAACATCCCGCTCCATTTTGCGCCGACATTAGTGACGCCTAATTTGTCCACGAGATATTCTGTGAATTCATAAGTCCGTGCAGCCAGCGCTTTGGCGCGCGGATACCAGATCGGGTCACCTTCAAAAAGTTCAGCGTAATTATGCCTGAACATGTGCGCGCATGAACCTGACGGTGTAACGATATCCCCTTTGGTGTTCTCAAAAACTTTAATCGTGTGTTCCGCGATGGCGCGCGCGTCCTTGCGGAGTCCCGCGTTGAATTGGGGTTGTCCACAGCAGGTTTGCTCATGCGCGAAGCCCACGTCAATGCCAAGGCGCTGGAGAATGTCCACAACGGCCTGACCAGTTTTCGGGAAGAATGAATCGGTCAAACAGGTGATGAAGAGTTGGACTTGAGTCATAAACCCATTTTAATCCCAAAAGAGAAACATCACCTGATCCCTAAAATAAAAACTGCCCGACTCGTTATTGAATCGGGCAGTTGATGTTAATGTATGAAGATCGATGCTATCCGAATGAGATGCCCAGATCGCGGGCAGTCAGGACAATGTCTGAATCCATCGGCACCATTTTCATTTTTCCCATGGCTTCTTCAATGGGGACATACTTGACATGCGGCGGGTCGAGGGCAACCATGACGCCGCCATACCCCTCCTCCAACCCACGGATGGCCGCGGCTCCGAAACGCAAGGCTGTCAGACGGTCAAAGGAAGTGGGAGAGCCTCCACGCAACAGGTGGCCAAGAACAACCACACGCGTCTCTTTGCCGGAAATGGCATGAATCTCTGCCGCCACTTTTTCGCCGATACCACCCAGACGCTCAGCACGACCGGCTTCATGTTCAACTACTGTTAATGCGCCGCCTTTGGGCGAAGCTCCTTCAGCCACCACCACGATGGTAAATTTATTGCCGCGCATTTCGCGTTCCTTGATCTTTTCAATCACTTTGTGGATATCGTATGGGTGTTCGGGGATCAGGATCACGTCTGCCGAACCCGCCACACCTGAGTGCAAGGCGATCCAGCCGGCATAACGACCCATCACTTCAACGACCATGACCCGTCCGTGCGAAGCGGCAGTTGAATGCAGCCGGTCAAGCGCTTCCGTGGCAAAACCGACAGCGGTATCAAAACCAAAGGTGACTTCTGTCTTATCCAGATCATTGTCAATGGTTTTGGGCACTGAGATCAGGCGCAATCCTTTTTGGGCAAGGACACTCGCGATCGCCAGCGAACCATCCCCGCCGACCGTAATGAGCGCATCAATATGATGCAAACGGAATCCACGAACGATCTCGTCGCTGCGATCCACTTCCTCGATGGTTCCATCCGGACGCAACATCGGATATTTCAAAGGATTGTTGCGGTTGCTTGTTCCCAATATGGTTCCACCCAGATGAGTAATTCCGCTTACCCTTTCGCGCGTTAGTGGAATAAATCCTCCGTTGGGATATTCCTCGGGAGATAATATCCCGTGAAAACCGTCGAGGACTCCATACACATCCCAGCCGCGCGTATGTGCTGAAAGCGCCGCGGCGCGAATGACGGCATTCAAACCCGGGGCATCACCGCCGCCGGTACTGATCGCTATTTTCTTAATTGGTATATTTTTATAAGTGGCCATAAGGCTCTCCGTTTGAGTATTTTTCAAGGCTGGATTATAGTACTGAATTGGAATAAGTCTGTTAATAACCTGTCATCAATTTCATTGGGACTTTTAATAATTTTTTGGGACATTCGGCACGATGCATCCAAACCACAAGATCTCATTTTTTCAGAACCCGAATTCACGGCATCCAACCATTAAAATGCTGGTATGATTTGCCGCTATGGACTTCAAAACTAAACCCTCCCAAAAATTTGACCTTCCCAAGCGCCTCGCGCGCCTCGGCGAATTAGCCTACAACCTATGGTGGACATGGCACCCTGAAGCAGCACGCCTCTTTGGACGTCTTGATTATGATCTGTGGGGACGCCTCGGACACAACCCGATCCGTATGTTACAGGAGATCGGCAAGGAACGTTTGGCCCAGGTTGCCAAGGAAAAAGATTATCTGGCTTTGTATGATGCGCTCTTTGGAGATTTCGATTCATACTTCACCAATGAATCATGGGTTCAAAAAAGTCATCCTGAATTTAAGAATTCCATCGCGTATTTTTCAATGGAATTCGGACTGCACGAAACACTGCCCATTTATTCGGGCGGCCTCGGCGTGCTGGCGGGCGATCATCTAAAAGAATCATCAGATCTCGGGCTGCCCCTCGTGGCGGTCGGATTCATGTACGGTCAGGGATATTTTTCCCAACGAATCTCTGAAGACGGCTGGCAGGATGCCCTCAATAATCCGTTGACCTTTGAGCATCTGCCGGTCACACTGGTCACAAAAGATGACAAGCCTGTTACCATTCAGATCGAATTCCCCGATCGAAATATTACCGCGCAAATCTGGGAAGTCCGCGTGGGGCGCGTCCCGCTGTACTTGCTGGATTCAAACGTTGAAAGCAATAACGAATTTGACCGCCTGCTCACCGCGCGCCTTTACTGGTCTGACCTCGACCGCCGTGTCATGCAAGAAGTCTTGCTCGGCGTGGGCGGCGTGCGCGCCCTGCGGGCATTGGGATATGCGCCCGACGTCTGGCACATGAACGAGGGCCACGCGGCATTCCTGACCCTTGAACGGGTGCGTGAACTGGTGGCATCCGGCTCCACCTTTGCCAAAGCCGCCAAAAAGACGCTCGGACAAAATGTGTTCACAACGCATACCCCGGTCCCAGCCGGCAATGACGAATTCCCGCTCTGGCTGCTCGATAAGTATCTCGCCAAACTCTGGCCCGAACTTGGGCTGACCCGCGAAGAATTCGTGAACATCGCCAAGCATCAACAGCCCCATACTGAGACATTCTCCATGCCCATCCTCGCCTTGAAACTTTCAGGCGGAAGCAACGGCGTCTCAGAATTACACGGGGAAGTCTCACGCGAAATGTGGAAATTCCTCTGGCCCGACCGCAAAGAGAAGGATGTTCCGATCGAGCATGTCACAAACGGGGTGCATACTGCCAATTGGATGGCGCGCCGTTTGAACGTTCTATTTGAAAACTATCTGGGCGGCGACTGGTACGAACATTTGGATGAGCCCGCATTTTGGTCGAAACTGGATAATATTCCGGATTCTGAATTATGGGGCACCCGTTTGCACCTCAAACGCAAACTGGCCTTTTACATGCGCGAACGCGTCCGCGACCGTTGGGCGCACGGCGGATTCCATCCTGTGCAAGTGGTTTCCTCAGGTGTCTTGATCAACCCCTATGCATTGACGATCGGCTTTGCGCGCCGCTTCGCCACCTACAAACGCGCCAACCTGATCCTCTCTGATATTGACCGCCTGTTAGAGATCATCAACCGTCCGAACATGCCCGTGCAGATCATCTTCGCGGGTAAAGCGCATCCCGCCGATGAACCCGGCAAGCAGTTGATCCAAAAGGTGTATCGCACCGTCAAGAAAGCGGAAACGGGCGGACGATTGGTCTTCCTCGAAGATTATGATATGAATCTTGCGCGCTATCTCGTTCAGGGTGTGGATGTGTGGATGAACACACCGCGCCGTCCGATGGAAGCCAGTGGAACCTCGGGTATGAAAGCCGCCATTAATGGCGCGCTGAATTTCTCGGTGCTGGATGGCTGGTGGCGTGAAGCCTACAATGGTCACAACGGCTGGTCTATTGGCGAGGATAAAGAATACGAGTCGAATGAAATCCAGGATGCGGCTGATGGCGAAGACCTGTATCACACACTCGAACACAAGATCATTCCCATGTACTATAACCGCGACCCGAAGGAAATTTCACACGAATGGATCGCAATGATGAAAGACACGATGAAGACCTGCATCCCGCAATATTCCACGCGCCGCATGGTCAAGGAATACGCGGAAAGATTCTACGCCCCCGCGTTGAAGAAGTAATAATATTGTAGGGGCGGGGTAACCCCGCCCCTACAATTACATGAATGGAAAATTATGTTCCCCGAAATCACAGTCACCGAGCTCGGTGAAAAACTAAAGTCAGATGAAAAATTTATTTTGTTGGATGTGCGTGAACTGTCAGAGTTGGAATATGCCAAAGTAACAGACAGCAGGCTCGAGGTCACGCCAATGAGCCGTTTGTCCCGCGAAGGTGTTGCCGCTTTATCTGAATCAGCCCGCTCGCAGGAAATTCCCGTCTATGTGATGTGTCATCATGGCAGCCGCAGTGTGCAGGTGACCATGTGGCTCGCCCAGCAGGGATTTAAAAATGTGATCAACGTCAGCGGGGGAATTGACGCCTACGCACGCAATGTGGATTCTTCGATCGGGTTTTATTAAACAATTGTAGGGGCGCAGCAATGCTGCGCCCCTACGTCATTTAAACCAGATTGCCATCCTTGCGGATGGCAATCGTGGGGCGCTGTGGCAATTCTTCGTTAGTTCACGGAGAGGGATGCCACAGCGCTGGGTTTACTACTACTATTCATAAGTGACATCACCTCCTCCATTTCGTAAAATGGCTGATAAATTGTTTGCCCCCCACCGATAATGAAAGTATGTCACAAAATAAATCGGATGTCAATAGGCGGAATTGATATTCTCATGAAATTGTAAGAATTTTTTTTGGATGTTTTATGATACCTTTTGAGAGTCTCCGCCAGACCTTCAGGGCTATCCTTGTCGAAATTCAATCAGGAGAAATACATGAAAACCAATCCCACAAAACTCTGGATCATTGTCTTCGCGCTCGGATGGCTGTTCGATTTTCTATTCTGGAATCAGGCGCCTGGCATTAACTTTGCCATTTTCACAAGTATGTGTTTGACAGCCGCCTTCTATTTCTTACTGAGCGATGGTCTGCGCCCGAACCGCACCAGCCTGATCCTGCTCCCGTTATTTGGCTTTTTCACCGCTGTGACATTCATCCGCGCCGAGTCGATGACATCTTTTCTTGCCTATGTATTCACACTGTTAATGATGATCCTGCTCGCCGTCAGTTATCTGGGCGGACGCTGGTATCTGTACACGATGGTGGATTACGTTGGTAAATTCATGCAGCTGGCAGGCAGTGTATTGGTGCGTCCGATCGGTTTTACGAATGATATTCGTAAAGCGCAATTGGAAGCGGGTATTCAACCTGCAAAGCGCAACATCTGGCCCGTGGTGCGTGGAATTATCATCGCCCTGCCGATCATCGCCATCTTTGCCTCATTGCTCGCTTCTGCAGACGCCATTTTCAGCCAGAGGCTGACCGATGTCATTGAATGGTTCAACATTGAAAATCTGCCTGAGTTGATCTTCCGTCTTGTTTACATCGTCGTCATTGGATATGGGATCGCGGGGGTGATACTGCATGCCTCCACAGAATCAAAGGATGAAAAACTTGCCAGTGAAGGCAAACCTTTCATTCCTCCATTCCTGGGTTATGTCGAAGCGACCATTGTGCTGGGCAGCGTGGTCGCGCTCTTCCTGACATTCGTGGTGATCCAATTCCAGTATTTCTTCGGCGGCACGACCAACATTCACATTGACGGATTTACCTACGCCGAATACGCGCGCCGCGGTTTCGGCGAACTGGTCACCGTGGCATTCTTTGCACTGCTCCTGTTCCTGACCTTTAGCGCCATCACCAAACGCGACACCGAAACCCAGCGCAAAATTTTCTCAGGGCTGGGAGTCACGCTGGTCGCTCTCCTGCTGGTCATGCTCCTTTCGGCGTACCAGCGCCTCGGTTTGTATGAAGCGGCGTACGGCTTCTCGCGCCTGCGCACGTACACGCACGTCTTTCTCATCTGGATCGGGCTGCTTTTGATCGCGACCATTGTTCTTGAAATCCTGCGCAAGGAAAACTTTTTCACATTTGCCATGCTGATCGCATCGCTGGGATTCGCGATATCCCTGCCCATCCTGAACGTGGACGCGTTCATCGTGAATCAAAATGTCCAACGCGAGATCCGCGCACAAAAAAATAACACCGTCGATCTGGATGCTCAATATTTTCTGGATCTATCTGACGATGCGGTTCCGCCCATGGTGAAAGCGTATCAGACTCCGTCCCTGCCTGTTCCTGTTCGAGAAAAAATTGGCGCAGCCCTGGCATGTATCCAATACACGCGCGAAACTGAAGATCGCGAATATTCATGGCAGTCCTTCCAATTTTCTCGCTACAATGCAGACAAAGCGCTGGCTTTGGTAAAGAAAGACCTGAAGGGTTATGCTGTGGACGATAGCGAATTCCCAAACATGGTCACCACTCCGGCGGGTGAAGAATTTTCCTGCTCGCCGTATTATATTGATTAACTAAATGTCGTTGCGAGGGCGTTCTTTCTCTTTGCCCGAAGCAACCTCCTGATTAAGTTGGAGATTGCTTCGTCGCTTCGCTTCTCGCAATGACATGACAATTGATGTAAGAACCTGCCACCATTGAATGTCTATCCACTGTTCACTACGCACAACACACTTCTCACAAAGGACTGACAATGGATTTCAAACTGACCATCTTCTCCGATTACATATGACCGTGGTGCTATGTCGGCCAGGGTGTGGTTGACTTACTGAAAGCTGAACACAATGTGGATGTGGAATGGCGTCCGTATTACTTGCGCCCCGATACTCCACCCGAAGGCATGGAATTGCCTGATTACATCCTGCGCGCGCGTGCCAACGGCGCAGATGAACGTCTGAAAAGCATGGCAAAGACCCACGGCATGGAGTTCAATTCTCCAGATCGTATCTACAATACTCGCATTGCCCACGAAGCGACTGAATACGCCCGCGAGTACAGCAAGGGCAATGAGTTCCATCATGTGGTTTTTCGAAAAGTCTACGCGGAGGCTTTGGATATCAGCCAATGGGATGTGCTCCGCTCCGCCGCCGAGGAAGTCGGCCTGGATGCGGACGACATGCAAACTGTCGTGGATGGCGGCAGGTACACCGCTCATGTGGCTGAGCAGGTTCAGCAGGCGCAGCAGATCGGCGTAACGGGCGTTCCAACCTATGTGATCAATGATCGTTATGCGATCGTCGGCGCTCAGCCGTATGAGGCCTTCAAGAACGCGCTGGCACAGATCGCGGCGATGAAAGATGGATAATTCATTAACAGATCTCCGAAGTTTCTAGATTTTTAGGTCATACTTTCAAGGCAGGCTTTACGGCTTGCCTTGTTTGTTTTTAACGACAAACGACCGTTAACGAAATGCCCAAGAAAAAGTATACTGGCGATAAAATAAGAGTTCACTATATAAGTTAACAGGGAAATTCGATGGAAGATTACTATCTAATCTTGGGAGTGGAACCACAGGCCAAACCTGACGCAATTCAGGAACGGTTTAGATTCCTGGCGCAGGCATTTCATCCTGATAAATACTCCAGCCCAAAACAAAAACAATTTGCAGAGGAAGAATTCAAGAAAATAAATAACGCATATCAAATCCTATCAAACCCCCGCAAGCGCGCTGACTACGATCTGCAAAGAAGCCGGCCTGCAAATCACTCAAGAACGAATGCAAATGATGTAAACGAAAAAGCCGAAGAAACGATACGTCAACATGCGCGGGAAGAACAGAAGAGAAAAGCTGAAGAAGCAGCGCGCCAACCCATCCAGGAAGAACAAAAGATAAAGGTCGAAAAAACGGCGTATCGGCCTACACAGGAAGAACTGAACAAGTTGATGAGCACAAGTCCAATCGACCTGAGAGACCTTGACCTGAAAGGATATAACTTGAGCAAGGCAGATCTGATTGGCGCGAACCTGAACGGCAGTGAGTTGTGTGACGCCGACTTAAGCGATGCAAACCTCAGCCAGGCTGATCTGGGCGGAGCCGACCTGAGCGGGACGATTTACAATAAAAAAACGATCTGGCCTGATGGGTTTGATCAAAAGAAAGCTGGAGCAACCCTTAAGATATCAATATCTGACCAGGAACTTGGTCAGATATTGCATTCCAGAATGAAAAGCCTGCGAGGTCTCTACCTGCGTAACGCCTCCCTGACCGGCGCAGACCTGAGCAAAGGCAATCTCAGTAAGGCTTTTTTGCGCGAAGCGGACCTGAGTAACGCCAACCTAAACGGTGCCGATTTGTGGGATGCAACCTTGAGAGACGCCAACCTGAGAGGAGCAGACCTGAGAGGAACCAATCTTGGAGAAGCGAACCTGGCAGGCGCCATCTTCGATAAAAACACAAAACTGCCAGACGGATTTGATCCCATTGCGGCAGGGGCGATACTTAGAGAATAGACTTCGAAAACGGGTGTGGATTCATATCATTGTGAAAGGACTCTTGTCGCTTCCCGACCAAACAATCGCATGTTGTTGGGGAGACTGCTTCGGCATAGAGCAAAAGCCCTCGCAGCAACGTGATTATTTTCCCACTTCCACCGCCACCTCAATGATCCTATCCAATCGAAAGGTGCGTTCGGCTTCACGGGTATGGCAGAAGGCTTTAAGGTAGATGTAATCGGTAAGGCCCATAACTTCTGTGGGTGAAATCCAGCGTTCAGAAACCGATCCATCTTTATCCATATATTTGATAAATAATCTTCTTCCGCTATTTATGGCTTCACTGAGTTCGGTCGGCAGGTATACGCCATCCTGCGGCCAGGCGGGAGAGTTATAAATGCCGATATATTCGTCGAGCGGTTTGCCATTCGGCTTAAGCGCATCCATCATCGCAAAGAAGACATTCTTGGCAGTCATCGCATCCGTCATGGCATGCGACGCTTGCAAACTATTCGAAACATGGAACGCATCCGCCAGATATTGCAGACTGTAGGATTCCAAGTCATAGTTGTCGCGCGCCAGCAAAAGTGTGTCGATCAAATTCGGATATTCGACGGAATGTCCCAGCTTGCGATATTCGTTATCAAGGAATTGCAGGTCGAATTTGGCATTATGGCAAACAATGATCGCATCCTTTAAAGACGCCTCCAGCTGGCCGGTGATCTCTGCGAACTTTGGCGCGGCTGACAGTTTCGACACATCCAGGCCGTTGACGTGAGACGCCGCGGGTGAAAGGTCGCGTTCGGGATCCAGGAGCAGGTCAACGGTCGCTTTGATGCGCCTGCCTTCGGTAATGACGATCGCTATTTGACAGATCCGATCTCCAAACCACGGAGAAAGTCCGGTGGTTTCGATATCCAGAAAAGCGAAGCGCGCGTTGGAAATATCAAACATGATGAGGTCCGCCTTGTTAGAGTATGGGGTATCTTACCGTTTTTCCAGACACAACGCAACCATAAAGCACGAGCAATAGACGGGTGTTTTTGGCTATAAAACTATGAAAACTGCTCTTTTTGATTGGCTTCTTACTTAACTGCAAGGCTCATTTTTCAATTAACAAATGTGTGGGGCTCTATAGTACTTTAGTCCCATTCACAAACCTTTCCCCTATCTGCCTGTGTGATAACCTTCACACAGGCAAATTTTGTTGCCCATTGAAGAAAATAAACTAATAATAAAAATCTAAAAAGGCAAATTCGGTGAAAACCGAAGACGCAAAGCCAAGGGTCTAAAGTAGTTCTTTTACTATGATTGCCAGGTTGCTGAAAGTGTTAAGCAAACTGCCTGGCGGATGCCAGGCAGTTTGCTTTACAAAGGAGTAAATTATGAGAAAGACAAAGTTTCAAATCATGACTGTCATCGCGGCACTCTTGTTGTCATTTGGCAGTTTTACGAACACAAAAGCTGCCTCCGCAGCCGCGATGCCAGAACATCAATTGGCACTGGCTGGCTCCAATATTTATTATGTCAGTACAAGCGGCAAAGACACAAATTCAGGGTCAGCAGCAGCGCCGTTCAAGACATTTTCAAAAGCCGCATCCGTCCTGGCAGCCGGTGACACCCTGCAAGTGCTGGCGGGAACGTATAACGAAACATTAACTCTTTCAAAATCGGGTACGGCGGCCGCGCCAATTACTGTGATCGGAAATGGGGCCATCCTGAACATGCAGGCCTCAAAGGCCAATGGAATTTCAATTACCGGCAGTTACATCAAAGTGTCGAATTTTGAAATTATCGGCGCCGTTGACTTTGGCATACTTATAGCTGGCAAGTATGTTGTGGTCGAAAATAATAACTTACATGATAATGTGACCAAGAACGGAGTTGGAACCTGCGGCCTGTCCACCTCCTGGGGCAGCGCGGTTAAGGTTAAAGTCGGCGGCGAGAACAGCGTCATTCGGAACAATACTGTTTACAACAATTGCGGCGAGGGCATAGCCGTCACACGCGGTGTCATCGCGCTGGTCGAGAATAATACCGCCTACGACAACTTCAATGTCAATTATTACGTTGACAATTCCCCCTGGGTGGTGGTGCAAAACAACCTGTCCTACTGTACAGGCACTCATTTAAGAAATGGCAATCGAGCTACTGGCATAGCATTGGGAGAGGAATTTTACACAGGCTGGGGCGCGCAATTGCATGATGTTACGATCACTGGCAATACGGTCAGGGACTGTCAGAATGGAATTGTAGCATTTGCTAGCAATGTTGGCGGAACACTAACAAACGCGACCATTAGCAACAATAGCGTGCCAAGCGGGCAAGTCCGCAGTATTTCCATGCAAGCCTCAACCAACAAGAATGTGGTCGTTTCATACAACAACGTATTCAATACGGTCTATGTAAAACAAACTTCGGGGATTTCACTTGTTGGGAACGTGATCAGCGATGCAACCATACCGACAAGCACGCCGACCCCCGGCACCACGTTGGGAGTATTTCGCCCGGGTGATGGGCAGCTATACCTCAAGAGCACACATACAGCAGGCGTCGCCGACGTGATAATCAGCTACGGTGCCAGCGGAGATTATCCTGTGACAGGTGATTGGGACGGCAATGGCACAGATACGATCGGGGTTTACCGCAATGGCACCTTCTATTTGCGAAATTCCAACTCGGTCGGCTATGCAGACCTCACATTTCAATTCGGCGCCATCGGCGACCAGCCCGTGGTTGGGGATTGGGACGGCGATGGAATCGACACGATCGGTGTATATCGTAAGGGATTGTTTTTTCTACGCGATAGTAACTCCGCAGGAGCGCCCGATACGAGTTTTGCATTAGGCAATCCGGGTGATATTGGCGTAACCGGCGATTGGAATGGCGACGGCATGGATACAACGGGGGTATTCCGGCCGAGTAATGGGGTGATATTCCTAAAAAACGCCAATACAAGTGGTTTTGCAGATGTGGCCCTCAACTATGGTCTATCCGGAGACAAGCCCGTGATCGGAGATTGGAATAATGATGGGATTGATACGATCGGTGTCTTTCGTAATGGCTCTTTCTATCTGCGTAATTCCAATACGATCGGGTTTGCCGATATCGTTTTCGCGTTTGGCAGCGGCAGTGACATACCGATCGCAGGGGATTGGGATGGGATGCAGTAATCGGTCCTGATCTTTCTTAAATATCAAACGACAAGGCTATGCTTAGAAAAAGCATAGCCTTGTCGTTTTCGAGTGCAATTGCGCAATGAAAGTAGAAAAAGAATTTTCGCTCAGCGTTTTCGGTGTTCAAAATTTTGCGCGTGGCTGATTTAAAAAATTAATTCTTATTTGAATTCCACACTCGAGTGTGCGTATTGATGAATAGATAATAGACCGCGAGACCACCGCTGTATAACAGAACAGCCACATAGACGATCAGGTTGAGTTGATATTCAGGTTTTACGGTTTTGAAGAGAGCCAGAAAGGGGAAGATCAACACAAGGTCATAGGCCAGAAAGCTCAGGAGTTGACCAAGCGCATTATGCCAGCGCGGCTGAAAAAGCCCGTACAAAAAGTAGAACGCATCTCCCAAAAAGATACAGCCGAATATCACAGACGATCTGGGATCCAATACCCACGGGAAGATCGGCAGTTTCATCACCAGCGAGCCGCCCGCCAGGAATAACGCGGCGATGAATATCCCAAAGGAAACACGCACCAGTTTTGGGGTGGGACGAGAGTCGCGCAGATCAAATTTACGGCTCCACTGAAACGCAATGATGCTGGCGATCGCTGTCAGGATGCACGCAAATCCATAGATGAACAAGTCGGAGCGGCCTTCTCGTAACGCAAGCTGTAAAAAGAAAATGGCGCACGCGGCGGCGATGACGAACACATTGAGCGCGCCGGCGGGTAACGCGCCCAGCTCACCTGTCCAGCCGATCCAGATGGCCGCCACACTGACCGCGGCCAGGATCGATCCGATGAACAGGTAGGAAAGCCGTCCATCGAGCCAGGGCCATAAATTAGTAGCAAAAGGGAGTTGAAAAATGTAGCCTAAAGCCAATAAGAGAATGACAAATCCGCCCAAAAATGTTGCATATTGAATCTGCTTCATGATCTCACCTCTAATATTTAGATTTTTTCTTGAAGAGATTATAGCATTCTAATTTTTTGCCCATAACTATATCCCAGTGCATGGACTTTTCTCACCGCTCGCTATCCAATCTTCCGCTTCCTGCCATCCGTTCCCGTCCGTGATGCGAAGCAGTCCGTTGACCCACCTCACGCGGACATGGCTCACCATCAATCAGCCCCACGCACCCAATAAAAAACACTGGACATTCAGCCCAGTGTTTTCTCGATTTTCCATACTTTATCGAAAAGGTAAAACTCTTACCCTCGTTTTATCTTCATCCACTGTCACCAAAGCGCCACCCTCCAAAGTGGACTGATGTTCCCGTAAAACTTGTATCACAATATCCGCCAACGCCTGTGGAAACACATCTTGCGTACGGACTTGTATCACGCTTGGGCTTTCAGCGCGGGTTAATGCCAGCAATATACCAAAATCCAGATCATGTGTAAAAACAATAAAGCCGTTTTCACGCGCCCAGGACATGATGACATCATCCGCAGCGCGAATATCCCCAACCGCCGACCAATGTACGGACTCCCAACCAGCCGCTTGTAATACTTCCACCTAATCGGGTGAAAGATTCATGTCAATGACGATCTTCATGCGCTTGCAAGCGGAAGTTCAATTTCTTCAACACGCCATGCGGCATAGGTCAGAGCTTCACGGATATCTTCCTTTTCGAGATACGGATAAGCCTTGAGGATTTCCTCTGTACTGTGACCAGACGCCATCAAACCAATAATCATGCCCACTGTCACGCGCAGACCACGGATGGTCGGTTTGCCGCCCATCACATTTGTATCAAAGGTAATTCGTTTCAGGTTTTTCATAATAACTCCTGCCTGTATTTTACCCCACCCCAAAAAAACTGATTGACCATTGATTACTAACTTCACGCGGCTATGACCCACCATCAATCTTCTCTTCGCGCCCCCAAACATTCTCCGCGCCCAATCACCGCCCCGACGTGGAACGTCAGGGCTACACCTACAAAATCGGCGAAGCCGATTAGTCCGCTTGAGCGGACTTCGTACGCATAGCACGCGGGGTTTACCCCCGTGCGTTGTAATTGCGGAGTCCACGCCAGTGGACTTTCACGAACTGAGGCAGGGACTGCGTAGCGTCCCGCACCGACCTCTCCCCCTCACGCGGACATGACTCACCATCAATCAGCCCCTCGCTCCCAATAATTATCATCTTCGCCAAAATATCACATCTAACTGTATACGCGTACATTCTTTTCTCTTTGCATACCGATTTGCAAAGTCTTGGAATTTCTTGCTGTTTCCTGAAGACAATCCCTTGATTGTCTTCCACTTGGGCAAATCATCAAGTTCCCCTGAAAGAGAAAATAATTTATTCGCCACCTGACTATCCAATGGAACTTCTAAAAACTTTTCTGTTCGATCAAAGCGATACTCTTTTCTAAGAACCGCATGGTAAGCCACACTCCCCAAAAATAAATTCAAAGCTTTTCGAGCGGAACCCCAATATTCAGATCTATGGTCAAGTGCTTTGATTTTTCTACTCAAGGCAATAGTATGTTTATCTAAAACCTTACCAAAATCTTCAGCAGTTTCACACTGAAATTCTTCCAGTTTTATTGTCTTTAGGTAATTCCGAACTTTTTTTATTGTTCCTTCTGGATGTCCACGAAGCGTGGAAGCACCAATGGAAGTTTCAGCAACTCTTTCAATATACAGTCGATTGGTAACACCCATAATATCTCCCTTAGCTTCTAAATTAAATCACTCGCATTGAGCAATTCAGCTATTTTCTCTGCTCTTTCTTTTGCATCTTCCCAATCTTCATAATTCCCGCACACACAAACTTCTCTTTGCTCTTTTTGGTCAATGACAACAAAAGTATTTCCATCAAGCTGACTAACGATATACCTTTGCATAACACTTTACTCCTTTGTCATTTTCATTCTATATTGACCACGACCAACAAACTCAATTACATTTTTATCTCTCAAATATTGCAACTGCTGTCTTATTTTCGCTTTGACATTATTGTTCAATGGATGTTTGGCTTTCAGATAGGTTTCAAAGCCATAAACATCATCCAGCGAAAATTCATTCTTCTTGATTCTCTCGACGCAGAGTACAACATCCAGCATCCAGCCCTTTGATTCGATGTCATGCGTGGTTTTGACAAATTCAGTTTTATTCCATTTACCTAAAACTTCATTCTTGCTTTTCGCAATTCCATTTTGAACATAGAATATTTTCCCGATTTCAGGAATATTACTCATGTCAATATTGCAACCAATCCAACCAGCCCTTCTTGCAGTAACGTTTAACGCTTTTCTCTTCTCGATAATATTTGGCACAAAGAAATATTTAGGAATGGTCAGGAAATTCTTGATTTCAAACGTAGACTTATCGTAAGTCAAGAAAAAGAAATTCGGATTATTGGCTGATCTCAATCTTTCAATCATGGCAGAATATGCGCCATCAACGATTTTCTTCCCCATAACACCTTGCTTTGACTTTAGTTCATATTCTTCTGAGCACTTCTTGCAATAAAAATCTGCAACAGGTCTATTGTTTTCAAAATTGCTTAATTCATTGCCACAACTTGGACAGAATATTGAGTCATTCACCCAATATTCTGTCATCACCCTAATTCTCTGAGCACCACTTGAATAATCTTTTGCAACTCCGACAGGCAATCTTAATTCCATTTTGTTTACCCTTGATTTGCTGATTAGAGATTTCAAAAAATCCGCGTTCTTCTGCGTTTATCTGCGTCCAAAAGCCTAAAACCCCAACTCCTTCAAATTCTGCGCCTCGCTCTTCTTCCCCCCGCCTCCAAGCAACTCCTTCCAAAACGCATCATCATACCTGCGTGACTTGACAGGCAGTGGCATTGGCACTCCCCAGCCCAACAGCAGAACTTCCTCTTTCGGTTGGAGTCGCGCCAGCATACCGCGCAGGGCGTCCCGTCCAGATAAACCTGATAATACGGCTTGAATATCCAGGTCATCGCCGAGCCAGCCGCTGATGCGCGTCCCCAACTGACTCATCACCTCGTCATAAATTTGCGACGGGCGCTGGTCAACGATCAGCAGGGTCACGTAATATTTGCGCAGTTCGCGCGCGATGGTCGCGAAGGTGGTCTGCGCCGCCATCTCACGGTTGAGCAGTTTATGCGCCTCCTCCACCACGATCACCAGCGGACGCGGCTCGCTCTTGCCGTGCGTCCTGAATTCATTGGTCTTCTTCTCCCACGCCGCGCGGATCTTGCGCGTCAGCAAATTCGACACGAGCAGATAATCCAGGTCGCTTTCATGTTCGCCATACGAAAGCACCACATGCTGACCATTCTCCAGCGCGTCGATGATATTCTTCACGCTGTCCGCGGCGGGCTTCTCGACGATATACGGCTTGCCGAACAAGCGCCGCAGTTTATCGTGCAGAGCCTCCGCCGCCATCACGTTCACACCGTTGCTGTCCGCCCACGCCGCCACACTATCGGGATGCGGCACGCGCTTCATCTTGCCCTTTTCGTCCTCCACTTCCACCTCTTCGCGGTTCATCGCCTTGAAGCGCGCGAACCAATCATTCTTGAACGACCCGAACAAGGCGTTCAACGTGGTGGGCGTGGTCTCTTTCAGATTCAATTCACGGCTCAACGTTTCGATATCGGCTGTGGAAATGTCGCCTGTTGAGATTTCCAAATTAAAGTCGGGGACTTGCCCTCTGATGGTTGCTCCTGCTCCCAAGCCGACGACTCGAATCTTCGACTTGAACTTGGTCTTGAGTCCCGTCACGGCTTTTTTCGTGTCTGACGCCACATCGTCAAAACCGTACTCGTTATGCATATCCAGCACCAACACCGACGCCTTGTTGTAGTGCATCAGCCCCGCCAGCACCAGCCGCGTCAAAAACGACTTGCCCGTGCCCGTCGCCCCAAACACCCCCGACGACCTCTGCACGAACTTCTCCATATCAATGCAGACAGGATGTCCCTGCTCGCGGGTGTAACCGATGATAAATTTACCGTCCACATTCGGGTCACCGAATATCTCGGCAATGTCACCCTCATTCGCCATCCGCACCTGCGAATGATGCGGCGGAACTGTTTTCACTGGAATTGGATGCGGAACTGAATCGCCGATCTTCTTCACCCAAATATCATACTCAGCCGAAGCAGGGTCAGGCCCGCGCTCAAGCATCAACGCGGGCAGTACTTCGAGATTGGTATACAGAGTCTGTCCATGCAAAGCCTTCGCCAGCGCCGCAGGCAATCGGTCAGACTTCTCATCCGCAAAGCGGTCATCCGTAGCACCGAGCTGCATATCAGTCACAAGTCCATAGAAATGATAGTCCCCGCTCTCGATCACCACAAACGCCCCCTCCTGCACCGTCAGCGGATCAACCGTCAACCGCACGCGGAAAGACTCCTTCAGTCCGCCGCCAACGATGTAGCCGATAATTTTATTTTCCATAATATCCTCCAAACCATTCTGGACTCCGACAGCTCGCTGTCGGAAATGCGGGAGCAAGCTCCCGCACTCCAGAGTTAAGAAATATCAGCCAGCGCACCCAACGCGCTCATCAACGTTGGATAATCATCTCTCAACAATGCAATCAATTCCGCGACAGCTTTTTCTTTCCACATTCCACTTTCCACGCCGTGTGCCTTCCCTGCCTGTTGAATATGTGCCGCCAGCACTTCACCGATCGGAGCATCTTTTGCATTCAAGATATGACGGAAATATCCGAACTTCTCGGTGAACCTGACCAAATCCTTGTCGTCGCACAAATAGATCACATCCAAACTCAACGGCGGACGCGGCGGCAGAAGGTGATGCACCTTGCCATCCTGTTCATATCCCACCGCCAGCACAGACATCTCCACGGGCACGATGCGATTCTCACGGTTATCGCGCATCACATCATCGCTGACATTATTGGATGTCACCAACTGGCGCACCAGCCCGTCATCGTCAATGTGAATATCGTGGATGAGTCCATACACTTGATAGCCCTCACCTAATGGCGCGCGCACCAATGCGCCAAAGGCAGGCACGGTCAATTGTGAGACGCGACAGCCCGCAATAAAGCCCGTTGTCCCAGCCCGCAGTAAACGTCCGATTTCGATTTGTTGTGTCATGATTTCATCCTTTATAGGGGCGGCGTCCTGCCGCCCTGGGCGCGGAGACCGCGCCCCTACGATTACATTCTTGTTCTGCCAGCACCATCTTTTGCTGATTGTTTATAAGACCCTTCATCCATCTCTTCATCTTGATTGCGTAATTCCATTGCCAGCATTTGCTCGATCTGCTGTTTCTCTTCCATTTTGACAACGGCGGTCTCATGCGCGCGATGCAATAAATATGGATAGGGCTTGCTGCCCATCATGCGGCATTGCTCGACCAAAACACCGTGCAGCAAATCCAACTTCTCTTTATCATCTGCCACCCATTTGGGAATTTCAACCCGCACCGGCCAGGGATGTCCTTCCGTGCCGACGTTGAGATAGAAGAAATGCAGCGTCAGAGTCCCTGTATATTTCTTCTCGGAACTGGACTGAATCACAAACACCGCTGAACGGTGACCGGGCGGCAGCAATGGGTCTTTTCGATCACCAAACAACCAACGGTCACTCACACTCCGCAATGGATGGAACTCTTTTATTTTTTGAACCTGCTCGTTGTCGGCAGATGCGATCTCAAGCAAGCGGACAACCAGGTCAGCCGATGGCTTATCTACATAACCGGCGGTGATCACTCCGCGCGATTGCAGGCGGGAAAGCACACCAAGATACCTCTCAACGATCTCCACATACGAATGCGCGTCTTCACCTTTTGCGCCCCATAATTCGATCGGTCCATCTGTAAAGGTAACCACTGAACCTTGCAAACCTTTAGACAATACATCCAGTTTCGACCGTTCGGCAAGGTCGCGTTTTAACGCCACCAATCCATCAGACATGGGAAATCCGTTTGGCAAAAGATCGTCACCGTATAACAATTCAGTATCGGTGAATATTGCGGGTGTTTCGCCGGAGCCGAGTTTCATTTGAATCGCGCCGACGTTAACCACACAAAACTGGATCGCCGCATGCCTGTCTGGGGTGATCTGCGAACCGTCAGCTGCGATCAGAGTCGCTTGAACAACAGGAGCAGGCGCCGGGTGGGAGGACCCGAGGCTTTCGTCCAGTGGATACGCACAGCGAATATTTGGATCAACAGCTTTGGCTGAGTCCACTTTGGAGCGCAATTCATCCAATTTAGAATCATAAAAGCTCAGCAAATCGCGCGCCGAGGCTTGCGCCTCTTCCTTCTTTTTTCTTCTTTCCTTTGCGCCTTTGCCGATCTTCTTTATTTGAGTGTAGACTTCCTGATAGTTTATGGGCATGGTTTCTCATTAGAACATTTGTGCAAAATTTTAGCCGTAAATGTACTAAAATACAAGCGTTTCACTTGGGAACTTTTTTTGAGAGTACGGCGTCACTAGAGAAACAAAACAATGTAACAAAAGGAGAAAAGAATGAATAGAAAATTTTTAGTTTTTGCAGTACTGGCTTTTACCCTCATCCTGAGCGCCTGCGGTCCGACGACCATCAATCAGGCAGCGCCCGAAAACGTCCGAACCTTGAATGTCAACGGCATCGGCATGGTTGACCTTACCCCTGACATTGCTTACATCTACATTGGTGTTCATGATGAAGCCGCAACCGCCTCCGAAGCAGTGAATGCGAACAAGGAGCACACTAATTCCGTTATCGATGCGCTTAAGAAAGCGGGCGTAGCCGAGAAGGATATCCGCACCAGCAACTTCAGCATCTGGCCTTCCCAGCAATACAGCCCCGAAGGGCAGATCACAGGCACGATCTACATGGTTGACAACCAGGTCTATGTCACTGTGCGCGAACTTGACAGCCTTGGCGACCTGCTCGATGATGCGATCACTGCGGGCGCGAACAGCGTCAACAGCATCACCTTTGATGTGGCTGATAAGACCCAGGCCGTAAAGGATGCCCGCGCCAAAGCCGTGGAAGATGCAAAACTACAGGCTCAGGAATTGGCCGACTCCGCCGGCATTTCACTCGGCAGTGTGCAAAACATCAACTTCTATGACAACAGTTCCTATCCTTCCCCCGTTTATGGCGGCAAGGGTGGCGGCGGCGGAGCGATGGCAGCGGATGTCGCAGTCCCGATCCAGCCCGGCCAGTTGACAATTTCTGTGACCGTCAACATGACCTACTCGATCAAATAATCGCATCCTACTTAACTGGAACCTGCTCCTGTTTCGAGGAGCAGGTTCTTTCCTTTTCATCCCTCCCCCATTTTCAAAGAAAATGGGGGAGGTGCCGCTTAAGCGGCGGAGGGGGCGGTTATAATCACATCATCATTCCCCCTCAAGGAGTCTCTTCATGTTAAGAGTTGGTTATATCGGTCTTGGATTAATGGGCAAATCAATCGCCCGCAATATTCTCAAAGCAGGTTTTCCTGTGGTCGTGCATAACCGTTCCCGCGCGGCAGTGGACGAATTGGTCAGCGAAGGCGCGGTCGCCGCGAGCTCTCCCAAAGAAGTTGCGGCGCAAGTGGATATTATCTTTACAAATTTACCTGATTCACCAGATGTGGAAAAAGTTGTGCTTGGTGAAAATGGGATCATCGAAGGCGCGCGTGCGGGGCTTATTGTTATAGATAACTCCACCATCAAGCCCGCATCTGCAAGATTGATCGCAGAGAAATTGAAAGAGAAAGGTGTATTCTCGTTGGATGCGCCCGTCTCAGGTGGAGATATTGGCGCGAAGAATGGAACACTCACCATCATGATCGGCGGAGATGCGGAAGCGCTGGAAAAAGCCATGCCTGTTTTACAGGCCATGGGCAAGACCATTACACTCGTCGGTGATGCGGGCGCGGGTCAGGTGGCGAAAGCCGCGAACCAGATCATGGTCGCCGCGCAGATGGTGGCGATGGGAGAACTGCTGGTCTTCTCGAAGAAGGCAGGCGTTGACCCGCGCAAAGTAGTGGATGCGATCAAAGCCGGCGCCGCTCAATGCTGGGCGCTAGACATCAAACCTCCGCGTTTATTTGACGGCAATCGTAACCCCGGTTTCAAATCCTATATGCAATTAAAAGATATGAATATCGTTCTGGAAACGGCGAAGGAATATGATGTTCCAATTTCAGGGACAGTTGAGAATACAAAACTCTATCAACAAATGATCGACATGGGCATGGGCGAATTGGACAACTCCGCGATAGTGGGCGTGATCGAAAAGCTTGCGGGCGTTGGAATTTTGGATTGATAAACACGTAGGGGCGCAGCAATGCTGCGCCCCTACGAAATTATTATGAACATCAATCAACCCGCGCCTGATTTTGAATTGCCTGATCTTGAAGGCAGGCTTCATAGTTTAAGTGAGTATCGCGGCAGAATCGTCATCCTCAATTTTTGGTCTTGTGAATGTCCGCACTCAGAGCGGACGGACAAAGCCATCATGGCGATGTTCGTACAATGGCGCGACAACGTGGTGATGCTGTCCATCGCGGCGAATCGAAGCGAGAATTTTGAGGCGGTGAAAACTGCCGCTAGCGCCCGACGCCTGTCAACGGTCCTGTTGGATGCGAATTGTTCCGTCGCGGATCTGTATGAGGCGCAGACCACTCCGCATGTGTACGTCATTGATCGGGACGGAATTCTGCGTTACTGCGGCGCTGTGGATGATATGACTTTTCGCAAACGAATCCCAACCCGCTTCTTTCTGGACGAGGCGGTTGAGTCGCTGCTCGCAGGGAATTTGCCGGCGCTGACAGAATCTCCCGCGTATGGTTGTACGATTGTGCGTGAAGTTTGATAGAATAAAACCGTGATAGAACTTAAAGACCGTGTTTCCTTCTTAAATAAAATCCATCTCTTCAGCGGTTTAAAAGAGAATGAACTTGCCGGTATTGCCGCGAAGTTGAATGAAAAAACACCCTCTGCAAATGAGGTGATCTTCGAACGCGGGGCAAAGCCTGATGGTTTTTATTTAATCTACAAGGGCAAGGTGAATGTCACGCGTCCGCGCGAGAATGGAACTGATTTTCTGGCGTTTCTTTCGACGGGAGATTATTTTGGCGAGGAAGCCTTATTCGAAAAGCGCGACCGCTCCGCGACGATCACGACAGCGGAAGCTTCGACCATCCTCTTCCTTTCAAAAGATGATTTCGACGAACTGTTTACCCAGTATGAGAAATTAAGACCGAATTTTCTGGTGGCGATCAAGAGCCGCAAACTGGCGCGCTCCCTGCGCTTCAAATGGCTGGGTTCAAAAGAGGTGATCTACTTCCTGGCGCGCAGACACAAGATCCGCCTGTATCAAACACTTCTGGCTCCTGTATTTTTGCTGACCGCCCCGATCCTGTTGTTCTTTTGGTCCTTCGTATCCGGCGCAACCACTCCCTACGCAGTCGGCGGGATCATTTTATGCGCGGATATTTTGTGGGCTGTCTGGCGGGCGGTTGACTGGAGCAATGATTATTATATTGTCACCAATCAGCGTGTGGTCTGGGTGGAACGTGTGATCGGCATTTATGACAGCCGTCAGGAAGTTCCACTCTCAACCATCCTGGCGGTCAACGTGGAAACAGACCAGATCGGGCGCATATTGGACTACGGTAATGTAAGCGTACGGACCTTCGTCGGCAGTATCCGTTTCGATTATGTAGATCATCCCTCCCAGGCTGCGGATATGATCCGCGAATATTGGGAACGCACCAAAGCGACCGGCACTCAGGCGCAAAAAATGGCAATGAAGAATGCCCTGCGCTCAAAGCTAGGGTTAACTGTGGAAGCCATTCCGCAGGAGGAACTGCCTCCCATTTCAATGGAAGATAAGAATGTGCAGAAAAAATCATTGCTGCGGATCGTCCTGGCCAACATATTCAAACTGCGGGTGGAGGACGGCGGCACGGTCACCTACCGTAAACATTGGTTCGTGCTGTTGCAGCAGGTTGGGCAGCCTTTATTTTATTTGCTGCTCATCACCGCGTTGATCATCATTCGCGGCTGGTATCTTTTACAGACTCCCAATCTGACGTTTATCAGACCCAACGCGGCCGGGATACCGCGCCCGGATTCAATCGTCGTGTTCCTGCTGTTTGTCACACTGCCCCTGACGGGCTGGCTGGTATGGGAATACCTTGATTGGAGTAATGACATCTTCAAGGTCACACCCGAGGAGATCATCGATCTCGATAAAACCCCGCTCGGAAGCGAGGAACGCCGTTCTGCGCAGATCGAAAACATCCTCAGCACGGAATATCAACGCATCGGTCTGATGGGATATTTGTTAAATTATGGCACGGTGTATATCACAGTGGGCGGAACAAAACTGGAATTTCAGGATGTGCTCGACCCGGCCGGGGTCCAAGCGGATATTAATCGTCGCCGCATGGCACGCATCGCAAAGAAAAGTGAAGATACAGCCAACGTGGAGCGTGAACGCATGGCTGTCTGGCTGGCGGCTTATCATCAAAATGTGTCCGAGTTCACCGACACCGCCAAACCGTCCATGGAAGATGACATGAAAAATCCCGGTCTACCCGACGCGGATCTCGATTTCAACGGTCCCGGGCAAGATCAACAGGGACAGGCCGACAGTGGAGATTTCTGGTAGATAATCAACCTAAATTAATAAAGAGGAAAAGTATGGCTCTAAGACAAATCGTTACCGTGCCTGAACCCGTTCTGCGGCGCAAGGCAAAACCGATCACAAAATTTGATAAAAACCTGCAAACCTTGATCGATGACATGATCGAGACCATGCGCGACGCGCCGGGCGTGGGTCTGGCCGCGCCGCAGGTCAATATCTCGGAACAATTGATCGTCGTCGAATATTCAGAAGAGGATGAGGACGATGATGAAGATGCGGAAGAAAAACCTGAAAAACCGAAAAAACTTTATGTGATGATCAACCCTGAGATCACCAAGACTTCAGAGGAAAAAGTTTTGGGTGTCGAAGGCTGTCTCTCGATCCCCGGCATTCAGGGCGAAGTGGAACGGTTTGAGGCGATCCAGGTCAAAGGGCTGAACCGCTTTGGCAAACCGCAAAAACTTAAAGTCCACGGCTGGATGGCACGCATCTTTCAGCACGAAATAGACCATCTCAACGGCGTGTTATTTACCGACCTCGCTGAACGGCTGTGGAAATTTCAGGAAGAGGAAGAGCACGAGCTGTAAGAACATCGGTTGAAAGTTACTGGTTGGAAAGTTGCAAGTTAAAGACCTTCAACTTTTAACCTGCCAACCTTCAAACCCATAAACATGTACTTAAAACACCTATCACTGACCAACTTTCGCAGTCTCACCCGCCTGGATATGGAACTTCCACGGCGGGTTGTTCTGCTTGTTGGCAGCAACGCACAGGGTAAAACAAGCGTGCTCGAAGCCATTTATTTCCTGGCGGCATTCACCTCACTGCAAACACATGTGGACCGGCAGATCGTTAATTTCCATGAAGCCAAGAATCCACTGGCGGTGACCCGGCTCGTGGCTGACTATCAACGCGGCAAGACGAAGCAGCGCGTCGAAGCGCGTCTGATCCTTGAACCAAGCGGGGTGAATGGCCAGCGGCTGCGCAAGGAAATTTTATTGAACGGCGCGAAGAAACAGGTCAGTGAGGTGATGGGACATTTCAACGCGGTCATCTTTGTGCCGCAAATGTCGCAGATCATCGAGGGCGGTCCCGATGAACGCCGCCGCTACATCAACCTCGCACTGGCACAAACTGTCCCCGCGTATGCGCGCATCTTAAGTGATTATCACCAGGCGCTCACCCAGCGCAACGCGCTTCTCAAAGCGTTGAATGAGCGCGGAGGAAACAGCGACCAGCTTCAGGTGTGGGATGAAGCGCTGGTACGGCTCGGTGCGCAGATCATCCTGCATCGCATCCATGCTGTTCAGGAGATCGAACGATTCGCTTCGCGCATTCATCACGAGTTGACTCGCGGAACCGAGGTGCTGCGTCTCGCCTATGAACCGTCCTATGATCCGCTCAAACCTGAGATGCAGTTGGGACTTAAACTGGATACGAAGATTGACCGCTCTGGTTTGGAATTGGATGAAATTCAAAAGGGATTTTTAGCGAAGTTGAAATCCCTGCGCAGTGAAGAGATCGCGCGCGGCGTGACCACCATCGGTCCGCACCGTGACGACATCCGCTTCATCATCAACAAAGCGGATGTCAGCGATTACGGTTCGCGCGGACAGATGCGCACGACCCTGCTGGCGCTCAAGCTCGCCGAAGTGGAATGGATGCAGGAACGCACCAACGAATGGCCGGTCATTTTGCTCGATGAAGTGATGGCCGAATTGGACGGCAACCGCCGCGCCGACCTGCTGAAATATGTCGGCAAAAGCGAACAGGTTTTAATTACCACGACGGACCTGAGTCTGTTCACGCCGGAGTTCGTCGAACAAGCCGAAGTGTGGGATGTCAGCGGCGGCGTGGTAACCCCGAGAAAATAGTGCCGTCATTGATGTAAAATATCCTTCATGTCCCACACATTCAAATACGATATTCTGGTAATTGGTTCGCTCAATGCGGACCTGGTGGTGCGCGCACCGCACTTTCCGCGGCCCGGTGAAACCATCAGCGGAGACGACCTGCAGATCATCCCGGGCGGCAAGGGAGCCAATCAAGCTGTCGCCGCCGCGAGACAAGGCGCGAACGTGGGGATGATCGGGCGGGTGGGGAAGGATGGCTTCGGTGATGTCCTGCTGCAGAATCTAAAAAATAATCGGGTGGATATTTCCGACGTTGAACGCGATGATGCATCCACTGGGACGGCCATTATCGTCGTCGATGAAGATGGACAGAACAGCATCATCCTCTCAGCCGGCGCGAACGGCAAAGTGACCAGGGAGGATGTAAAGAAACACTCGCCCGGTTTTCAAGCCATGCAAGCTGTTCTGCTTCAATTGGAAATTCCGCTTGAGACGGTTGTATATGCGGCCCAATCCAGTTTTGGGAATGATGCCCTTGTCATTCTTAATCCCGCGCCTGCCCGCACATTGCCTGATGAATTATTTAAAGTCATCGATTATCTCATCCCCAACGAAACTGAATTAAGCATCTTAAGCGGAATTCAGGTGACCGATCTTGCCTCCGCAGAAAAAGCGGCGCGCTCCCTGCAGGAGCATGGAAATTTCAGCGTACTTGTGACCATGGGCGGCAATGGCGCGTTGATCGTGGATAAATTCGACGATGAAATAAAACACATCCCTGCATTCAAAGTGGAGGTGGTGGACACCACCGCCGCGGGCGACGCTTTCATCGGCGGATTCGCATCCGCACTATTGCGCGGACTTGAAGTTGAAGAAGCCGTGAAATACGCCAACGCCTGCGGAGCCTTGGCGGCGACAAAATTCGGCGCACAGCCGTCCCTGCCGACAAAAGAAGAAGTGGAAAAATTCATCAAACAAGGATGAGAAAACCATGACCACAAAACGAATCATCATTGACACCGACCCCGGCGTGGACGACGCGCTGACCTTCCTGCTGGCGCTTGCCTCTCCGGAGATCCAACTCGAAGCGCTGACCACCGTCTGCGGCAACATTGGCATTGACAAAACCACACGCAACGCGCTGGCTGTACTGGAATTGGCAGGCGCGAGCCGCATCCCCGTCGCGCGCGGATGTGCGCTGCCGCTGGTCAGCCCGCTTGGAACATCAGGCGAGGCGGTCCACGGCACAAGCGGACTCGGGAAAGCTGATTTGCCAGAGCCAAAATCTCAGATAGTAGATCAACATGCCATCGATTTTTTGATCGAGCACATTCTGGCAGAGCCGCAGGAGATCACGCTCTTCATGATCGGACCGATGACCAACCTCGCGCTGGCCATCCGAAAAGAACCGCGCATCGTGCCGGCCCTGAAGGAACTCGTCATCATGGGCGGCGCGATCAAGCAGGGCGGAAACGTCACGCCGCTGGCAGAATTCAACATCTACGCAGACCCCCACGCCGCGCATATCGTCTTTCATGCGGGCATTCCGATCACGTTGATCCCGCTCGATGCGACTTATAAATGCCTGCTCACCACCGCTGATGTGGAACACCTCAACAGGATCGACTCACCCATCGCGCGCTTTGTGCGTGACGCAACCGCAGTTTATATGGACTTTTACAAAAAATATGAAAACTTTGACGGCTGCGCCCTGCACGATCCGTTGACCCTGGCGACCCTCATCGCGCCCGAATTGCTCACCTTTGAAGAGCATCATGTGGATGTGGATATTTCAGGCGGAGTCTCGCACGGGAATACATTCGCAGATCTCATGAAGGTATCCAAAAAGCCAGTCAACATGAGAGTGGCGATGGACGTGCGCGGACGTGATTTCGTTGAACTGTTTATTGATCGCATGGAAAGCCTGAGCCGCAGGATTTAATTCACAGAATAAATCCCCGTTCAACGATCAGGCTATTTCCGCCTCCTGAAAATAATTCCGAACTCTGGCCGCGATCTGGCGGTCGGTCAATTTGTCGGCGGACTCGACGCCCAATATCGGCGCATTGACCTTGTGATGTGCCATGCGTTTTTCAAGCTCCCGCTTCGCCTCGCCTGGCCCGATGATCAAGACCGCTTCGGCCGAGCGGAATTGTTCGATCACTTTTTCATAATATTTATTCAGTTGTTCTGTGAATTTATTATCCAGTTGATCATCCTCCCCTGTTGATACTGGGCGCTGTATTTGGATCTTGGATGTGCTGCTCCCGCCAATTGACTTAAGTTCTTGAATTGATCTCGATTGTTTGAATTTCCTCACCTTGTTCGCTTTGGATCACGATGACCGCTTTTTTATGATCGATCCACACACCGATGGTTTTCATTGAACCTCCAGTTTTCACAGCCCATTTCATTCCCCCGCGCCAATTAAATTATACGATTTTCTGGAATAAGTTCAACCTCCAGGGATTTATAAAAATATGTTCCCTTTTTAGTGCTTCGCAAAAAATGACAGGGTGGGGAAGATCCCACCCTGTCAGGTTATAGACGATCCCTGTTGTATCTGGAATTATGCTGTCTTGCGACGGCGTTGAATAATGCTGTAGATCGCCAGCCCAAGCACGAACACTGTTGCGACCCAGGCGCTATTCGCCACCAGAGCCGTGTCGGCCTGCTTTTGAGCGATCCCAGCGAAGGACCAAACCAACACGAAGGCGTAGCCGCTGTCCCTGCGCGTGACCGTCATTGCCAGGGCGAGCACGCTTGCAATCACCAGCAAGATGACCGCCCATATTTGCGGGGCGATCCCGAATCCAGTCCAGTTGATGAAGTATAGATAATCGGTGACATTGGCAACCGTGGCGACAGAGATCCAGCCGAGATATACGCTGAAGGGAACATCCACGCTCCATTTTTCGGTGTTGCTCACGGCTGTGCGCCCGACATTCAATTTGAGATAACTGGCGATCAGCAGACCGAGCAGGGTCAGCATGACCAGCACGCTGAAACCGAACAGGTTGTAATGCCAGCAGAACAGCCAGGCCGCGTTGAAGATTCCGCTCAACGCAAATAAATATCCGAGGTTGCGCAGGCGCGGACTTTCCTTCTGTGCCGATCCAAACTGATAAATTGCGAAGGCGATCCAGCCGATGTAGATGATGCCCCAAATGGCGAAGACGTATCCCGCGGGGACGAAGTAGACCTGAAAGCGATCTGAGATCTCGCCTGTATTCTGTCCATTCAGCGGCAGGGTGCTGGCGAGGATGTTGACGGTAAGCGCGACTGCAACGGATAGCGCGTTGGCGAGCTGGCGAAGTGTGTCTTTGTTCATGAAATTCTCCATAATGAAATATTTGCCACAGGGACAGGTTCATCATACAACTTCTTACTGTCAATTGCTATCATAAGCGGGGCGGGCGACAATTATCTAGTTCACAAATCACCCCGATTGAGGGGATTGAAACGCAGACAAGAAAAAATGCCATTTGTTCCAGTATCCTACAGGATCCCACAAGAGCAGCGGGAGCATCATGTTCCGCAAATGGACAAGTCAACCAAAATCGCTTCAATTTTATTAATCACCTCAATGTTTCTAAACCTGTTTTCTTCGGAAGATTAATGACAATATTATAGCGTTCTCATCAAACCCTCGTAGTTGCATCCAAAAATTCTGGCTAGATTAAGTGATTTATTAGAGATTATTCTAGTATATTGACAGGCTGTACAAAGCATGTAAAATACGAACAATATATGTGCAAAACATGTGCAAACATATAACAACCTTAGAAATGGAGAAAAAAATGAAACGCTTTTCAATGTTCGCAGTCTTACTCGTAATCGCTTCCCTGGCTTTGGCCGCCTGCGCGCCCGCCGCCACCCCCGCTCCCACCGCTACACCGATGCCGGAGCCAACCGCCACCCCTGAGCCGATGCTCAGCGATATCGTAGACACCGCTGTCGCCGATGGCCGCTTCACAACGCTTGTGGCCGCAGTCCAGGCCGCTGAGTTGGTGGATACGCTCAAGGGCGAAGGTCCGTTCACCGTTTTCGCCCCCACCGATGATGCTTTCGCTGCTTTACCCGAAGGCACACTCGATAGCTTGCTCCTGCCCGAAAACAAGCAGGCTCTGACCGACATCCTGCTCTATCATGTAGTTTCTGGCAAAGTTATGGCCGCCGATGTGACCGCTCTGACCAGTGCCACCACCGTGCTTGGCAAGGATGTCACCGTCAAAGTTGACATGGGCAATGTCTACATCAACGAAGCGCAGGTGGTTATCACTGATATCGCCACTTCCAATGGCGTGATCCACGTGATCAATGCAGTCCTCCTGCCTCCAGCCGATGAAGCTGCGATGGAAGAAAAGAACACCATCGTTGACATCGCTGTCGCTGACGGCCGCTTCACCACCCTGGTAGCTGCCCTGACAGCCGCCGAGCTGGTCGAGACTTTGAGCGGCGATGGTCCCTTCACAGTTTTCGCCCCCACGGATGATGCCTTCGCTGCATTACCCGCCGGCACACTTGACACATTGCTCCTGCCCGAAAGCAAGCAGGCGCTGACCGACATCCTGCTCTATCATGTCGTTTCTGGCAAGGTCATGGCCGCGGATGTAGTTACTCTTTCCGGCGCGACCACTGTACTTGGCAAGGATGTCACCATCACTGTCAAGGATGGCAAGGTTTTCCTGAACGACACCGTGGAAGTCATCATTACTGACATCGAAGCCTCCAATGGTGTGATCCACGTAATTGACGCGGTTCTTCTCCCGCCTCAATAAGCATCTCTCTCCTCCTAGATTGAGTGTAAAAAGAAAGGACGGGCAAATTGCCCGTCCTTTTGATTCATAAATCGTCTCGATCAGAGAGAGGTCCGCCCGGCTCAAAAATTAATTTATCGGGATGCACGCTCAGTTTTTGCTTTTTTCGATATTATGCCAACTGTACCGTCAACTTCTTCCCCAACGCGGATGCGGCACGCTCAAGCGTGATTAAAGTGATCGAAGCATTTTCAGGGTCAAGCAGACGCTCCAATGCCGCGCGACTGGTCTTCATGCGGCTTGCCATTTCAGTCTTGGTCAAATTCTTTTCTTCATTTCTTCTGTAATTTGATAGGCTATGACTCGCTTGATGGCGGCAGCCTGTACCTGCTCGTAAATTTTTCTTCTTTGAGAAAATCATCTAAGTTGCTTCCAATGTGTTTTTGTTCATGGCTTAATCCTTCTCTACATTATTCAAGCGACGACGGGCGGTATCCAATTCGTCTTGAGGTGTTTTCTGTGACTTTTTGACAAACCCATGCAAGAGGATCATGGTCTTATCCATAACCGTAAAAAATACCCGCGCAATTCCTGCTCCAATATGGGAGCGTACTTCCCAAAGTCCGCGTTCGATCTTGCGGATCAATGGCATTCCTAGCGGCCAGCCATATTGTGCGGTTTTGATGTCTTCGCCAATGGTTTGACGATCCTCCTTTGGCATGTCTTTCAGCCATTCCCGCACAGGCTCTTTGCCTGCTTCGGTTTTGTAGAACACTACATTCAGAATTGGTTTGCCCTCTTCGTCTTTATCCATGCGGACAGTGTACCGTAATTGATACGCCCGTCAAGGGAAGCTCCTTGGGATTTATCCTTACTTTCGCTTCGGGATAAAACCTATCTCAGCGCTTCGCGTGGATGCGCTCCGTGCTGAGTCGGCGCAGCCGACTTCACGAACTGAGGAAGGGCTTCAGCCACCGTTTTCGCCCCCCACGGACGATGCCTTCGCTGCATTACCCGCTGGCACACTTGACACATTGCTCCTGCCCGAAAAGCAAGCAAGCGCTGACCGACATCCTGCTCTATCATGTCGTTTCTGGCAAGGTCATGGCCGCGGATGTAGTCATTCTTTCCGGCGCCACCACTGTACTTGGCAAGGATGTCACCATCACCGTCAAGGATGGCAAGGTTTTCCTGAACGACACCGTGCAAGTCATCATTACTGACATCGAAGCCTCCAATGGTGTCATCCACGTAATTGACGCGGTTCTTCTCCCGCCTCAATAAGAAGCATCTCTCTCCTCCTAGATTGAGTGTAAAAAGAAAGGACGGGCAAATTGCCCGTCCTTTTGATTCCTGAATTGCGTTTGTTATGCCTTCGTGCGCCGCCGTTGAATGATGCTGTAGATCGCCAGCCCAAGCACAAGCACTGTTGCGACCCGGGCGCTGTTACCACCAGAGCCGTATCGGCCATAACACGGGAGGCAAATTCTCACCTAATGTTGACATTCCATACCCAAATCCTAACAGCGGATGTTTATTGCAGGGTCGGGGATGCTTTGATGATAGGCAAGTTTATGCGAATTTGGTAATAAAAGAACGGATAATACTCATTTAATTGAAGGTTACCAGATTTGTAAGGCAGTTTCTGCTCATATCCTTCATTTCGCAGAGACTCCTGTGTTAACCTAAATATTAGTGATGTGACATTTGTCCATTATGAACACTAACACCATCCCAGAAAAAGCATCTCTGTCGACGTTCAGAGTTGCTAAACCAAGGAGCCAAAGTAGTTCATTTGCCATCATCGCCAGGCTGAAGAATACAATTCATCAAAACTGCCTGGCATTGTCAGGCAGTTTTTTTATAAAGTTAGAAGGAGAAAGTAGTGAGTAAGATAATTTCCAGAATGATGAGTCTCTTGACAGCATTCGTTTTGATGCTTGGAAACTCTACTAGTGCAGGTGCTGCATTTTCATATGTGGGGCAGCTCCCACAGAGTCAGGCAGTGACGCTTCCTGCGTTTCCCGGGGCGGAAGGGTTTGGGGCAAATTCAATTGGCGGACGAGGCGGAATCATATATGAAGTTACGAATCTGAATGACACAGGCACGGGAAGTCTTAGGGCATGTGTTGAAGCCAGCGGAGCGCGGACCTGCGTTTTTCGCACCGGCGGACTGATCGTATTGCAATCAGCACTAAGGATCGTTAATCCATATATCACCATCGCGGGTCAAACAGCACCCGGAGGCGGGATTACGTTGAAGACGGCTTCCGGTGGAGATATATTCTCCACCCAAACTCATGATGTTGTGATTCGATATATCACAGCGCGGCCTGGCCCCGTGGAGAAACCCATGCCAACCAGATCGCAAAAACGGCACCGAGCTATACAATATCATTATTGACCATAACTCCCTGAGTTGGGGTGTCGATTCGAATATTGAAACCTGGTACAGAGTCCGTGATGCTACGATTCAGTGGTCACTGATCTCTGAGGCGTTGAATAACAGCACACACTCAAAAGGCGCTCACAGCAAGGGACTTATGATCGGCGGGTATCAAGGCAGTGAATCTGGCGGCAAGGGATCGGAAAATATATCCGTCCTCAATAACCTGATGGCTCATAACGCTGAACGTAATCCGCTTATGCAGTTATGCGGTATCGCACAGGTGATCAATAACACTACCTATAATCCGCAATGGACGTTTTCACACCAACAGCTCAATTGCACTCTAGGTGAAAGTTACGTTAACTGGATCAATAATTATCATAAGAAAGGCCCATCCAGCACATCCAACAGCGATTTGAAAGTTATCCCC